>CAZAPE010000001.1:0-17992 GCA_964487065.1 uncultured Planctomycetia bacterium
TTTCTGCCATCAGGAGAATCTCCGCCATGAGTCTTAGGGTCATATGCACAGATAAGCTCGACAACTTCCCCGGATTCATTTTTTACTACATCTTTACAGGTTATAAAATAGCCGTAACGCAGGCGCACCTCGCGGCCAGGCGCAAGACGGTAGAATTTATTAAGAGGCGACTCCATAAAATCATCCCGCTCTATGTAAAGCTCGCGGGAAAAGACAATCTTTCTGGTCCCGGCAGAGCTGTCTTCGGGGTTATTTATTGCATCGAGCTCTTCAGTCTCGCCTTGAGCGTAATTTTCTATAACGATTTTTAAAGGGTTAAGCACAACCATGCGGCGGGGAGCGGTTTTATTTAACTCCTGGCGCAGAGAATTTTCAAGCAAACCAATATCTATTAAACTGTTAACTTTAGATACTCCTATAGTATTACAGAAACTACTTATAGATTGAGGCGTATAGCCACGCCGTCTAAGACCTGATATCGTAGGCATACGGGGGTCATCCCATCCAGAAACTATTTTTGATTTAACCATATCAAGAAGCTTGCGTTTACTTAAGAGAGTATGCGATATATTAAGCCTTGCAAATTCAATCTGCTGAGGATGGTAGAGCTCGAGTTCCTCTAATATCCAGTCATATAAGGGGCGGTTATTTTCAAACTCAAGAGTGCATATCGAATGAGTTATGCCTTCAATAGAGTCGCTTAAGCAATGGGCAAAATCATACATCGGGTATATAGGCCATTTGCTTTTAGTTCTATGGTGGTATTCCCTTTTTATTCTGTACAAAACAGGGTCACGCATAACAATATTGGGATGCGCCATATCTATCTTAGCGCGCAAAGTTCGCGAGCCATCAGGAAACTGGCCATCTTTCATGCGTTTAAATAAATCGAGATTCTCATCTATGGAGCGCTCCCTGTAAGGACTGTTTTCTCCGGGTGAGGTAAGAGTACCGCGATGTTTTTTTATTTCATCGAAGCTAAAATCACAGACATAGGCCTTACCTTTTTCAATCAAACTAAGCGCAGAGGCGTAAAACTTATCGAAATAATCCGAGGCATAATACTCCCTTTCTTCCCAATTAAACCCAAGCCACAAAACATCTTCTTTTATGGATTCAACATATTCTACTTCTTCTTTAGACGGGTTAGTGTCATCAAAACGTAAATTACAAAGCCCTTTATACTGAGTTGCAATTCCAAAATTTAAACAGATGGATTTGGCATGGCCGATATGAAGATAGCCGTTAGGCTCCGGAGGAAAACGGGTGTGGACTTTGTTAGAATATTTACCGGATTCTAAGTCGCTATCGATAATCTCGGTAATAAAATTGGAAAGTTCTGTTTCCATAAATTAAAAATTACAATTACTTACCTCTTGAACAATAGAACAATCAAACATTAGACCGTAATTGAGCATCAGCTCTATTGTTCTATTTTCTATTGCTCAATTGTTTTGCCAATTTTTGGTTTTACCAAAAATTGGCTGCCCAGCCTTGACGCTGGACGAACTTCAGGACAGGAAGTCACCCTGCTTATAAAGCTCTATAAATACCGCAAAAAGGGCGTTTTGTTGTCTTTAGGAGAGCCTTTTCCTGCTAAACAACCACAAATCACCAAAGTACTGGGCCACCTTAAACAGCGCCCTCTATTTAAAAATAGCCTTAAATAAATCTTCTATACGTGAAAGAAATTCCCGGGCTGACTCTAAAGCCCTCTTAGCCTCCTCTTTCGTAGAAAAGAAACTAAGGTCATATTGATCGTTGTGCCTAATTTCCCGGCTATAATCCAATAACTCCACCCATTTTTTATCCAGCTTGCCGGTTTTAACGTATTTCTCTTCAAGGTATCTTGCCACACAAGCATGGCTCTTTTCCCGGAAGCCATCAAGAAAAAGAATTGTCCTGGCCGCATGAAACATTACCATATAAGAAGCCAGGATTGACGAGCCGAACGCCTCTCCTTTTAACGAATTCTCCGCTTCTTTTAACCACTCTCGCGCTTTCTTTAAAGATTGCGTAGCCTTATCTTTTGAAGGCGGGATTTTACGTAACAGGCCCTGCCTCATGCAATCGTTATAATTGAATGGCATTATGATCTCCGTAAAGAATGATTGAGCCGAATGACAACGAGTGATAGAAAAGCTCGTCGTCCTTTTTCATCTTCTCAATCTTCTCGACAGTTAAAAATAGGGGTTTTACATTTCGTATTTTCTTTTTCATTAAAGCAGTCAAAGAGGCAAGCTTCTCATCGCCTACTTCTTTGATTTTTATCCAGAGATCTACATCAGATTCATCCGTGTTTTCGCCTTTAGCGCAGCTCCCATAAAGACCAGCAGCCTCTACAAAGTCGAACTTCTTAAAGATACCTACATCAATGCCTGTTATGTTCAATAGAATCTTGGTGCCTTTTGTAACGGGGGAATCGACTATGAGGTATTTACCGTTTGATTTTTTAGTGATGCCTTCTTTTAGCAAAACATCAAGGTACTTAGAAACCAATCCTTTGCTAATCTTGAGCCTGGCGGCAACAACATTAACGCTGATAGGCTGTTCGCTAAAAATAACAGCGTTGAGGATTTTTATTCGCTCTTCTGTTGAGAAGACACTCTCCACTTTTACCTCCAAATTAAGTGTTCACGCTATGTGAACGATTAGTTCACATTTTATGAACACTTGTGCCGTTTGTCAAGCCTTTTTCTTTTTATACAAGGCTTCTGCCTGTTTAAGGCTCAGTTTATTTCCAGCCAAGGCTGTTGACGCATGAGCGCTGCGTAATAATGCCCGCTGCCTTAATTTTGCTTCCAACTCAGTAGATAATCATGTTCGCTCAATAACCTCCCGCGCTGACGCAATGTCCGTAAGGTTATTGAAGATTTTGTCGGTAATCGTATATTTTGGGTTAAATGGCATGATATTGCTCCAGCAAATGACAACCTAAATGACAACCTAAATGACAACCGATTATTTCTTCTCGTACTTGTTTTTCTGCTGTTCCCAGTGCGCCATAAAATTATCTATAATACCAAAAATATATTTTGAATATTTTTCATCAGGGAAGGATTTAATCCATAAATCTGGATCGAACCATGCCCATATCTTAATTCTTTCAAGCAACATCTCGCGTACTAATTCGACTTCTTTGACTGACGGTTGAGATTTACCCTGTTTTTCAAGTTGCTCTTTCCAATAAAGAATAAGTCCATTTACTACTTTTTTTCTTTCAAGATCTCGGCGAATCTTCGGTTCGCAGATGAAATAAATCAATGACAAAATATACGCTATTATCAATACCAACCACCAATAACCAGCGCATTGTATTTTGGTAATCACACCATCTAAGGCTCCTATCAAAGTAATAATGATAAGCCCAATAATAGATACCATGGGAGTAGCAGCTAATGCTCGTCCTAAATTTTTCCAAATACTTCTTTCTTTTTTATCCATATATTCCTTACAAGTTTTTACTATGTCACCTGGCTACAAATAAACTGCCTTTTATGCTAACCTTTGTTCGCCTGAGCGTCAAGGTTGGCTGCCCCGCCAGGACTCGAACCTGGAACAACTGGTCCAGAGCCAGTCATGTTACCATTACACTACAGGGCAATTTTCAATATTCTCTAAATTTTATTAACTGCAAAAAATAATTAACTTCCTTTCTCTTTGCTAAACGTACATAGTTCTAACCTGCCTGAGGGCTATATCCTAAACTTATTAACATGACATAAACATCCGACAATATCTGCTTGCATAAATTTTTAACCTCGATATATTGAGCATAGTTGCTTGGATCTTTTTGGAAACAACCATCCGTTTCAAATAATCCTTTTAAACAACTTATCATATACTGCTTTTTATTCTTTATCCACTCCGGTACTCCAACGTTATTCTTAATCTTATTACCTGCCGGTATTCCTAACCTACTACATAATTTACACTGGTATAACGATATATCAAAAGCAGAATTATCTTTACGCTTCAATACGCTAGGCTGTTTATCAAATACCTTAATTACTATTCCAACGATTCTTTTGATGTATCTAGTTTTACTGACATGAGTACCACATGTAATAACAATTCGTTCCGTCCTAGGGAACTTTTGGATATGTCCATCGCCTAAGAGTATTCTGATAAACTCTGCTAACTCTGTAGTTTTTCTCAAAGAACTGTAATGCTTTTTTCTTTTATCAATCTTATTACCCATAAATACAAGGAGTAGTTATATTATAAGAAATTCTTTATACGGGCAAGAGTTTCCTCATATCCCAGTATCTCAATAAGCTCAAAAAGCGGAGGAGATATCTCGCTCCCCGTCAAAACAACCCTTAAAGGATGGATAATTTCCTTTGGTTCTATCTTCAAATCATCGGCAACAGAGCGTATCAGGGCTTCTATTTCAGAATGGCTGAATGTAGATAGCTCCTTTAATCTATCATGAGTCAATTTGATACGCGCTTTTACATCCTGATTATTAAAATTGTATTTTTCAATCAACTCAGCGCTGATAATATAATCTCTGCCTAGAATATAACCGAGCTGATCAGCATATTCCTGATAAATAGCTGAACGCGGCTTCAATAACTTAAACAGCATAGCTTCTTTATCTAAAGGTAAAGCTTTATACTTATCCAAGAGACCTTTCTTCTCAATAAAAGGAATTAAGGATGTTTTATAACTATCATCCTTTACCTGCTTGAGATACTTTTTATTCATCCATTTAAGCTTCCCGACATCAAAAACAGCATTAGCTTTATTTATGCGCTGCAATGAAAAAATATTAATAAGCTCTTTTTTAGATAAAATCTCGCGGTTATCGCCGGGAGACCAGCCAAGAAGAGCTAAAAAATTAAACAGCGCCTCAGGCAAAAAACCATCGTTCTTATATGCCGTTACTGCTACTGCACCATGCCTCTTAGAAAGACGGGTCCTGTCTGACCCGAGTATAAGCGGTAAATGCGCAAAAAGAGGTTCTTTTAAGCCCAGCACGCGATAAAGAAGAACCTGTTTTGGAGTATTTGAAATATGATCCTCACCTCTAATAATGTGCGTAATGCCAAGCGTAGCATCATCTATAACGCAGGCAAAATTATATGTCGGCGAGCCATCGGATTTAAGTATCACGGTATCCTCAAAACCCTCCTTAAACTCGATTTCTCCACGTATTAAATCGTTAAACTTTATAGAATTTAAATCGGTCTTATATCTAATCGCAACGCCCTTATCTGTTTTCTCTTCATAGGCATTCCCGGCATCAAGAAGTTTTTTTGCATATTCCCTGTAAATATCAAACCTCTGACTCTGGAAAACAGGCCCCTCATCCCACTCAATGCCCAGCCAGTTAAGCGATTCTAATATTTCATCTTCGAAATTCTTTTCGGAGCGCTCTATATCCGTATCTTCAATCCTTAAAATAAGCTTGCCGCGGTTATGCTTTGCAAATAGATAATTAAATAAAGCGGTCCTGGCGCCGCCGACATGAAGATAACCGGTTGGAGAAGGAGCAAACCGCACTCTGATCTCAGACATAGTCAAAACCCCGTTTTAAAGCCTCTTTATCAATTTTTAATATTTTTTCATTCTTAACAAAACTATCTAATGCACTACTTAATGTCTCCGGCTTTAAAATCCCGGTATGTTTTATAAAAGCACCCAGCATAACCATATTTGTACATCTCATATCCCCTAATTCAGAGGCTATATCTGTTGCAGGAACGGGAATATTCTTATCTTTAGCGCCAAGCAATAAATCGTCTTTAATAAGGGTTTGATTATAAAAAATAGTTCCGCCCTCAACAAGAGTAGGATAATATTTATTATAGCTTGGTTCATTCATAACTATTAAATAATACGGATGCGTGATATAGGGGGATGATATTTCGGATTCCGAAGCTACAACCATACATTTGCAGGTACCCCCGCGCACCTCTGCCCCATAAGAAGGAAACCAGGAGACCTCTTTATCCTCGATAAGGAATCCTAAGGACAAAACTTTACCTGAAAGCAGAATTCCCTGACCTCCGGCACCGGCAATCAGAATCTCTACTTCACTTTCCCCAAGGGATATGTTTTTGTTACTTCTTCTTTTATCCATTTTAAACAATCAACCGCCTTCATTTTTGCATGAGTAGGACAGGGAGCGAGAACTTCAACCATAGAGAATCCTTTACCTTTAATCTGATTATTAAAAGCCTCTTTTATCGCTTTTTTTGCATTCATAACCTCAGCCGGTGAAAATAATGACCTTCTTTCAAGATAATACACTCCCGGCAAGACTTTCAACATCTCAAGAACAGGCAAAGGATATCCGTGCAATATGATATCGCGGCCATGAACAGTTGTAGTTGTCTTTTGTTTTAAAAGCGTCGTAGGAGCCATCTGACCTCCTGTCATTCCATAAACGCCGTTATTTACGAAAATAACTGTTAGATTCTCCCCTCTGTTTGCAGTATGTATTAATTCATTTGTTCCGATAGCCGCAAGGTCTCCGTCTCCCTGATAGGTAAATATTACTCTGTCAGGCTGCACCCTTTTGATAGCAGTAGCAACTGCAAGCGGCCTGCCGTGCGCAGCTTCGGTAACGTCAAAATTCCAATATTCATACGCAAGAACAGCGCATCCTACAGGAGCAATGCCTATCGTTATCTCTCTTATACCCAACTCATCGATAATTTCAGCAACAATACGATGCAAAATGCCATGTCCACAGCCGGAACAATAATGGGTAGCCATATCAACTAAAGCTTCGGGTCTTTTATACAATATTTTCATATCAATTTAAAAATTTATTCTCAAATAATATTTATTAACCCGCTATTATCTTTTCTACTCTTTCGATTATCTCATCCTCCGAAGGAATGCTTCCTCCAAGCCTGCCTAAAAAATCAAGCTTGGCATCTTTTTCTAAAGCAAACCTTACATCTTCAACCATCTGTCCTGCGCTCATTTCAAGCACTAAAAATTTCTTTACGCGTTTTGATATTTCACTTAGCCTCTGATAAGGAAAAGGCCAAAGCGTAATAGGCCTGAAGAGTCCGACTTTAAGGGATTTTTTCTGCAGCTTGTGCACAACTCCTCTTGCTACTCTTGCCATTGTTCCGTAGGCAACTAAAACTATCTCTTCATCTTCCTCGATTAACTCCTGAAACCTTTGCTCCGTATCTTCAATTTCCTTATAACGCTTATGCAGCCTCAGATTTAACTCCTCTAACTCCCCCGCTCCCAGATATAACGATTTTATAAATTGAGATTTGCGGCCTTTACAGCCCCTCAATGCCCAGGGTTTGGGGTATTCCTTTGTCTTTATATTAAATAATTTTTTATCCACTGCTTCCATCATCTGTCCCAGCATACCGTCGCCGAGAAGAAGCACGGTAAGCCTATATTTATCCGCAAGTTCAAAAGCAAGAGGCGCAAGCTGGAATATCTCAGCAACTGAGGCCGGAGCAAGCACAATATTTCTGTAATCACCATGCCCTCCGCCGCGGGTCGACTGGAAATAATCTCCTTGCGCAGGGGCGATATTACCAAGTCCGGGACCGCCGCGCATCACATTTATAACAACAGCCGGCAACTCACATCCTGCAAGGTAGGATAGCCCTTCCTGCATAAGACTTATTCCCGGCGAAGATGAAGAAGTCATAGCTCTTACTCCCGATAAAGAGGCCCCAAAAACCATATTTATAGCTGCAAGCTCCGACTCCGCCTGAATAAATACACCTCCCTCTTCAAACATCCGAAATGACATATGCTGTATCAGTTCATTTTGAGGCGTAATTGGATAGCCGGCATAAAATCTACAGCCCGAAAGCAGGCTTGCCTCAGCAAAAGCTTCATTACCTGTAATTAAAACTCTATTCTTTCCCATAATTTAAAAACTTAATCTCCATATAACTCGATACAAACATCCGGACACATCAAAACGCACATTTTACATCCAATACATTCCTTTTCATCAACTGCAATAATATAAGGATGGCCCATTTTATTAAGCTTTTTACCTATTTTTAAAATTTTCTTAGGACAGACATCTATGCATAAACCGCATGATTTACAGAATTCTTTCTTTATGATTATCTTTGCCATATCTTTTCAGCCTGAATATTTTTTATTCTCTCTGCAATCGTTGCTTCATCTATCTTTAAAAGTTTAAACAAAGCTTCGCGACTGCCATGAGGTACGAAACTATCGGATATCCCGTAAGGTAAGACGCGGCACTGAATATCATTTTTTGAAATAATTGCTGCAATACTCTCGCCTATACCGCCTAAGAGGGATGCTTCCTCAAGCACAAAAACGGTGCTTACCTTTCTTGCCAGACTAATAATCATCTCCTCATCCAAAGGCTTTGCAAATCTTAAATTAACAAGATAGGGATAAATTTTATCCTCGGATAGAATCTGAAGAACTTTATAACCAATTTCAACCATTTCTCCGTATGCAAATATTGCAAAATCTTCCCCTGAGGTAAGCATCTCTGCTTTACCGAGAGCTATATCTTTATATCCGGATGTCTCCCTCTGGGGTACAAATTTTTTAGGGTAGCGTATAGCAACAGGTGAATTAAAATCCTTCATCCATTGAAGCATTAGCCTAAATTCCCAGGCATCCCGCGGCGCAAGAAGCGTGATATTCGGCAAATGTTTCAAGAAAGCGATATCAAATATTCCATGATGCGTAGGGCCGTCTTCACCGACAAGACCGGCTCTATCAAGACAAAATTTAACAGGCAGATTCTGCAAACAGACATCGTGCATTATCTGATCGTATGCACGCTGGATAAATGTCGAATAAATTGCAACATAGGGTTTCAATCCCGATTTAGCAAGCGCGGATGAGAAAGTAACCGCATTCTGTTCAGCCATTCCGACATCAAAAAACCGGTTTTGAAATCTTCCTTTAAAATCCATTAGCCCTGTACCGTGAGGCATCGCTGCGGTCACAGTAACTATTTTTGAATCAGTCATAGCAAGATCAACAATAGTCTCTGAGAATACATCGGTATAAGTTTTCTTATCTGTTTTAATAAAAGCTCCGCTAGCGTAATCAAACGGAGATGTGCTGTGGTAAAGGTCGGGGTTTTCTTCGCTTTTTCTATACCCTTTTCCCTTTTTAGTCAGAACATGTATAATAACCGGTTTTGTGTATTCCTTTATATTTTTCAAAGTCTGAATAAGCTCTTCAAGATTATGCCCCTGAACAGGCCCTACATATTTTATCCCCATCTCTTCAAATATTATCCCGGGAACAAGGAGGTTTTTTATCGATTCTTCAAACTTCTTTATCGTTTTTAATGCAAAATCTCCGCGCGGGAACTTTAAAAGCAGCTTTTCAAATTCCTGGCTTACTTTATTATAAATTGGATCCGTTATTATTTTGGTCAAATATCTGCTGATAGCTCCGACTGTTTTGGAAATTGCCCATTCATTATCGTTAAGAACTATTAGAATATCCTTTTGAACATGGCCCAGATAATTTAATGCCTCAAAAGCCATGCCTCCCACTAATGAGCCATCCCCGACTATAGCGATAACTTTATTTTTTTTATCTTTTAGCTCAAGAGCAGCAGCACAGCCAAGCGCTTGAGATATAGCAGTAGAGCCATGGCCGGATATAAAATGATCATGTTCGGATTCAGCAGGATTAGGAAAACCGCTGATTCCGTTTAACTGTCTTAAGGTATGGAATCTGTTTTTCCTCCCTGTTACAATTTTATGCGTATAACACTGATGGCCTACATCCCAGATAAATAAATCATTAGGCGAATCAAACACGCGATGCAGCGCAAGCGTCAACTCAACGGCGCCAAGGTTGCTGGAAAGATGGCCCCCCGTCCGGGAAACTGTCTTAATGATAAGCTCTCTGATTTCATTAGCACATAAATACAGCTCACCCAAAGAGAGATTCTTAAGGTCAGAAGGAGAATTTATTCTATCAAGCAGGTTAATATCTTCTTTATTCGTCATCGTCCGGAGTATCCTCTTTTAAAAACATATCCTGAGTAACAGTTTTTGCTTTCAAATTTCCATCTTCATCTTTGGTTATAACTTCAATTTTTTTTTCAATCTCGGATAATTTCTTTGAGCAGAATTTGACAAGCTTGATGCCTTCCTCGTATAGACTTAACGCCTCTTCGACAGAAACATCTACTTTTTCTAAATCCTGGACTATATCTTCCAATCTATTCAGGGCTTCATCAAATTTCATAATCAATCCCCCTTTTCATTATATTAATTAGGTGTTATCTTTTCAACTCGCGAAAGGATAGCGCCATGGTATAATTTTGTTTTGATTAACTGATTTAATTTAACCTCTCCTGCTTTCTTAATTATTTTACCGCTTTTTGCATCATTTGTAACACTATAACCGCGGTGCAATATTGAAAGCGGATTTAAATTTTCAAGCTGTTTTAGTATGTAATGCAATTTTTCTTTCCTGTTTCTGGCTGTATCGTTAATGCTCTTATTTAAACGAAATGACATATCATCTAAACGCTGCGTCTTCTGGGGAATTAAATCTTTTATTTTAAAAAGCCCGTATCTTCCGGAAAGACTATCTAAGAGCTTCTTTTTATTATCAAGCATAACAAATATAGCGCGTTTCATATTTTTTTGTAAGGTAAAAATAGAATCTTCTAATTCGCCTTTCTCTCTTACGACTAATTCCGCCGCAACAGAAGGAGTCGCTGCGCGCAGATCAGAAACCATATCAGATATTGTCCAGTCCCGCTCATGGCCCACAGCAGAAATAACGGGAATAGAAGATGCGAAAATTGCCCGCGCAACTATCTCCTCATTGAAAGCCCAGAGATCTTCTATGCTGCCGCCTCCTCTGCCAAGAATTATAACATCCGGCTTTTTCTTCATAGCGTTAAAATCACCAAGAGCCTGAACAATATCCTCTTTAGCATGCTCGCCCTGAACCCGGACAGAATAAATTTGAATATATAGATTGGGAAAACGGCGTTTCAATACTTTAATCACATCTCTTATCGCAGCCCCGCTGACTGAGGTTACAATTCCTATTCTTTGAGGCAGGAACGGAATTTCCTTTTTACGCGCCTCATCAAAAAGACCTTCTTTCGCAAGCTTCTTTTTCAACTGCTCAAAAGCAAGCATCAGATTCCCGAGCCCCTTGGGTTCTATATATTCAATCCGAATTTGATATTCGCCTCTGGGCTCATAAACGGTAACTCTGCCGTAACATATAATATTAAGCCCATCTTCTAAATCAAATTTTATTTTAGTACGGAAATTTTGAAAAAGCGCGACTTTAAGACCGCAGAATTGATCTTTGAGCGTAAAATAGAGATGCCCGCTTACAGGAGGCCTTAAGTTTGAAATCTCACCTTCTACCCAGACATAACCAAAACCTTCCTCAAGTACCTTCTTTATGCCCTGAGTAAGCTCGGTTACGGTATAGATATTTCTTGTATCTTTCAACTCCTGTCCAGGTTTGGAATTCATTGCTCCTGCGCGTATTGAAACCTCTTTATGTCTTTTGCTTTACCGCTTTCATTGTCGATATCAATAATAACACCCTGAATTCTTATATCTTCCGTTGCGACTTCCATTCTTTGAGGTATTGAAGTAAGAAACCTTTTTAAAACATCATCTATACTCCTGCCCAAAACTGATTTAAAAGGCCCGCTCATACCAACATCTGATATAAAAGCAGAACCTTGCGGAAGAATCTTTTCATCGGCCGTCTGGACATGCGTGTGGGTTCCTAATACCGCGGAAACCTTACCATCCAACCAATAAGCCAAAGCCTGTTTTTCACTCGTTGCCTCAGCATGGAAATCCACAATGATAATCGGAGTTCTTTTCCTTAATTCCTCAACGTGTTCCATGCCAACCCTAAAAGGACACTCGATAGGACTCATAAAAACTCTTCCCTGCAGATTTAAAACTCCGATTTCAGGTAAAGAATCTTTCTTTAATATAGTTACTCCCGCTCCGCTAACTCCGGAAGGATAATTAGCAGGACGAAGCAGTCTGGGCTCAGCATCTATAATCTGAAAAACATCTTTCTTTGAAAAAATATGATCTCCGGTTGTAAGGCAATCTATAGGCAAAGAAAGTAACTCTTCTGCTACTTTTACAGTTAAGCCTGAACCCCCGGCTGCGTTCTCTGCGTTAGCAACGGTAAAATCTATTCCTTCTTTCTTCCTTATCTTGGAAAGTTGTGATTTTAATATCTCTCTCCCCGGCCTTCCGACAATGTCACCTATAAATAGTACTTTCATTTCAAAGTTTAAAATGTAAAGTTAAAAATTTTTTACTGCTAAAAACACCTTATTTCTTGTCACAATGATACATTGAATACACTTAACTGTTCAATTTCAATCGTTTTTTTACTGTAATAATGCTTTGCGCAACAATCGCACACAATTCCTCAGATTCCCTGAGAAAAGGCTCTATTTTTTTAAAATCAACAAGCTCGGCCTGCAAAATAAGTCTTAACCAAAAGCGAGTCTCTTTCAGTTCTTTTAAAACAATGCCCAGCTTATGTATAAAATCAGCTTTCGACTCAGCGCTTCGAGCTTCTTCATAATTAGCCCCCGCAGACGTGCTGGAGCGAAAAAGCTGGGTTGTTATATGTTTTGCCGTTGAATCACCAGGCAAGGTGCTTATGAATTTTAAAATTTCAACGGCAAAAATAAGTAATCTGTCTGTTAATTTATCTCCTATTTTTCCCTTGGCCTTATCTTTAATTGACAATTCAAGGTTTTTATTTTTCATTTTGAACTTTTCATTTTGCAATAATTATTTGGCATACTCCACAGCTCTTGTCTCCCTTATCACTGTAATTTTTATCTGCCCCGGATATTCAAGCTCTTCCTCAATCTTAGCTTTTAACTCCCTGGCTAAAACATAAGAATTATCGTCATTAACCTTATCGGGATAAACCACGACTCTTATTTCACGTCCCGCCTGAATAGCATACGATTTCTCAACACCGTTAAAGGTATTGGCAATATTTTCTAATTTTTCAAGACGTTTTACGTATGTTTCAAGCGTCTCTCTACGTGCGCCGGGACGAGCGCCGCTTATAGCATCTGCTGCCTGGACAAGAACCGCATAAATAGATTTCTGCTCTACATCCTCATGATGCGCAGCAATTGAATTAACCACGATTTCATTTTCACCGTATTTCTTGGCCAATTCGGCACCTATTTGAGTATGCGTTCCTTCCTGCTCCTGATCTACAGACTTACCGAGATCATGCAAAAGACCTACACGTCTGGCTAATTGGAAATCAACACCAAGCTGTGACGCCATTATGCCCATAAGATAGGCAACTTCCCTTGCATGCTGTAACACATTCTGGCCATAGGAAGTACGGTATTTCAATTTTCCGATAAGCTTTATTATCTCAGGGTTTAAATTATGCACCCCTAAATCAAGGGCCATGCGTTCACCTTCCTCTATAATCTTCTTCTCCATCTCCCTCTTCACTTTTTCAACAACCTCCTCAATTCTTGCAGGATGAATCCTGCCGTCCTCAACGAGACGCGACATGGCAATTCTTGCAATCTCACGCCTATAGGGATCAAAGCAGGAGAGCGATATGGCTTCAGGTGTATCATCTATAATAACATCCACACCGGTTGACATTTCATAAGCCCTGATATTCCTTCCTTCACGACCTATAATTCTGCCTTTCATTTCATCGTTAGGCAATGTAACCATTGCAACGGTAGATTCAGTCGTATGTTCAATTGCGCATCTTTGCACTGCTTGAGAAATAACCTCTCTGGCTTTTTCTTCTGCTTTATTCTTTGTCTCTTCTTCAATCTGTTTAAGCAGCACATTGGCCTCATTTCTAATCTCAGTCTCCATCCGCTTCAACAACTGCTGCTTTGCCTCCTCAGGAGACATTCCCGAGATCTGCTGTAATCTGAATTTCTCCTCCATAATCAGATCGTTCAGCTCATGCTCCCTCTTTTTGAAATATTCCTCGGTTTTACGAATTCCTTCAAGACGCTTTGCAATCTCTTTTTCTTTTTGATCCAGCAATTCGAATTTTCTTTCCAGATTTTCTTCCCGTTGCAACAATCTGCGTTCGAATTCAGCCAGTTCCTGTTTTCTGTCTTTAGTTTCTTTTTCAAAATCTGAACGCAATTTATAGAGAAGATCTTTTGCTTCTACTTCCGCCTTCTTATGCCTCTCTTTTACCTCTTTCTCTGCCTTTTCTAAAATATCCTTAGCCTGATATTCCGCTGTTTTGACGTTTTTCTTGGCTATTACGGTCCTTAAAACATACCCGACTCCTCCGGATATTACTAAGAGTGTCAGATATCCTATCAGTTGTAGTACTATTTTCATTCAATTCACCCCCTTTTAGGATGCAATTAGTTTATGCGTAAATGAGGGCTGTCACCGGGATATCTTCTTCGAAAATGGGTAGGCTGTTTAGAATTTGCAATTCGTAGGCTAAACCTATACTATATGTTTTGGGAATTTTTTTCAAAAACCTGTCAAAATATCCCTGTCCATGCCCGAGGCGATTGCCGTCTCTATCAAATGCAATACCGGGAACAAGGACTATCTCAAGTTGATTAAAATCAACCTGTCTTACGTTATCAGAATGAGGCTGATATACACCATAAGGACCCGGCAGGAGCTCTGCAGGATCCAGTATCAATGATGGTATCATTACCCTCTCTTCTTTTAACACATATGGCACAGCTACTTTTTTCCCCATTTCCAAAGACTTTCTAATTATTTCCCAACTATCCACCTCATATCTTTTAGAAACATAACTCATTATAAAATTAGCATTTTTAAATTTTTTCTCTGAAAAGAGTTTTTCTCTTATCCTGGCATTCCTCCTTTCTTTTTCATCTTTATTTAAATTATTCAATTTAGTAAGCAATTCTTTCCTAATCATGTCTTTTTGATCCATTGTAATCACTATATTCAAATTATACCCTTTAGCGTTATAAAATCAATAATTAATTTGCCTGTTTTTTATTCTTTGCATTTAAACTCAAAACAAAATCACCGATTTTGCATGAAAACATCTCTGCTACAAGCAAGCACTTCGCCTGCAGGAGAAAAAATATATCCCGTTTTACATCTGACAATGTTTCAAAGTTACCCTGCCCTTTGCTGATTACGGCAGGGGCCTCACTAAATAGACGCTTAAACTTAAGGCTTGTATCTTTTAATGATACACCCGGAATCTTAGAGCCGGAATCAACTATTTCAGAAACAGTTTCTAAGCCGGCACCAAAAGCATCCGATATTAATGCATCATTTATAATCGGCCTGCTCCTGACAGCATAAAAAGTTTTTTTATTAATGGTTTCAATCAGTAATTTATCAAACACGCACTCTCCGGCATTATCTCCTATATAAAGGATCCATTTGGCAGTATTTAAATCGCTCCTAAAGCGCTCATAGTCAAAAACAGCAAAGAATTTTTCGTCTATTTTCTCTATCTCTCTATCAAGCTTGAAATCAAAAGAAACGCCATAATCAATAATATTTCCCATAATGGATATTCTAACTGCTTCTTGTAGAGGATCCGATGAACCAATTATTCTTTCTTTAAGCAGCGGATAAAAACTTAAAGCTTTTTTTGTGGATAAGTCCTTCTCCTTTTTAAACAGGTCAACCTCAGGACTATATTTAAAAGCCAGGTCATAAACCTTTCTTGCTATATAAGGCGGAGGGGTTCTAAGGTCAATACCTTGAGAAGATAATTTAGAAACCTCCATTAAGAACTCTTTTTTATCCTTATCTTTTAAATTTAATTTTTCTGAAACAAGAAGTGCCTGCTTTAAAAAACAAGGGATACACTCTGGATATGTATTCATTATTAGCTTTTATCTAAATCTAAAGATTGATGAGAATAGGCTTTACTCTTTTGGCCTCATCATCGCTTATGAGCAAGTAGGAAAGGATACAGATCTTGTCCCCTATTTCACCGCAACGTGCAGCAGGTCCGTAAAGAACTATTTTTTTAGAGCCTTTTTTCTCAGGAATTACATAGGTTTCTATTCTGGCGCCGTTATTATAATTGAGCACCTGAACCCTCTCCCCGGAGAGTATGTCGGCGTGCTTTAAATATGCTTCATCAATACCAATACTACCTTTGTATTGCAATTTTTTTTCACTTACAACTGCTTTGTTTATTTTAGATTTTAAAATATGTCTCAATATCATTGTCTTTTCCTCTCTCTTTTAATGGTCGCTGGAACCCTCTATGAAATCTCCGGGTTGATTCTCGCCGCTTGTAGCCCTGTAATATGTCCACCATCTGCGTCCTGTAGCATCAGCCGCTGCGCCATGATCACAATAAAAAACTACCGTATCTCCTGTATCATCATAACGCCATATATTTGCCGTAAAAGCTGCTGTCATATTTAAGCCCGGAAGCTGCGCCGCTATCTCAGCTCCGGTAGGCCAGGCAGTATTACCTGCAATCTGGTTTTGGCAGTAAAGCAGCTGCACCACGGCTTTTACCTTCCTAACCGTATACTCGTCTGCTGCGTTTTTGGCATTAGTTCCTAAATCAGTAAATTTTGGAATAGCTATAGCAGCAATTATAGCAATAATTATAATAATCATAACCAACTCAATGAGCGTAAAACCTTTACTTGCTTTTCTCTTTTTCATTTTTATAATTTTAGCTATTTTTCAGCGTAATTTTATTAGCGATTATTATAGCATAAAAATACCGATTGACAATAAAGAAGTATCCGAATAACATTAGTTGAAAAGTAATGTTAACGCCAAAGAAAGTAACAATTTATTCTCTTATATTAATCTTTATCTCAGTTACATCAATAATATTCGTAAATAAAGTAACTAAAGATATATCCGGCGTATTGAATACTTTAGAGCAATCCAAAGCCATGCATTCCGCAAGCAAAATCCCGCGAGATATCTCGGATGAGGAAGCATTAGATACAAAAAACGGTAAAGTTAAAAACCCGGAGGTCAAAATTGAGTTCTGGGATATAAATAAAGAAACTTTACAAAAAGGTAATTATATCGGAGGCGCTTTCTTAGAAAAAGGGAAAATCTATACTGCTGTTGAAAATCCTCAACTGGAGCAAATATTGGAGAACCCTTACACACCCTTAGCTCAGAAAGAAAGTCTTGCGAGTGAAAAAACAATTTACTATCCCGGCACATTCTCCCACCTTAAGGCAATTCAAAACGATTCCTGGTATTGGGGCACAGTATCTGAAATAAAAATCTTGCGTTCCAAATAAAATAAAGCTGTCTAACCGGCTTTCGGACAACTTGGCAAATTGCAGGAATCTTTACAAGCAGGAGGTTTTTGGCTTTTTGATTTCTTATGATCAGTCGCATAAAATCCGGAACTTTTAAAGATAATTCCGGAGCCGGAACCTATTAAGCGCTTCAAAACACCACCGCAATCAGAACATTTTTTAATAGGTTCTTCGCTCATGTTTTGGAAAAAATCGAATTTTTTTTTGCATTTTTTACACTCATACTCATAAGTCGGCATCAAAATCACTCCTTTTTTTTGTAATCAATTATTAATTTCCCACATAGGTGGTCTATCTCATGCTGCATAATCCGCGCTAAAAGTCCACTTGCTTTAAGTTCGACTTCCTTACCTTTTTCATTAATTCCGGTTATAACAACCTCAAATGGCCTCTCTACTTCTACAATCTCATCCGGAACGCTTAAGCATCCTTCAAGCATAAAATCGCTGCCTTTAGCCTCTACAATAACAGGATTAACCATTTTGATTAATCTATTATTTTGATTTTTTGCAACTATCATCTGTTTTGCAATTCCTACCTGAGACGCGGCAAGGCCAACACCATTATTTAATTTCATAGTATAGGCCATATTATTAAATAATTCTCTCTCTTGAAGCGTGATCTCAGAGATTCTCAAACACTTTTCCCGTAAAATAGGATCCGGAAACATTCTGATTGTAAGTATATTCATCTTATTAATTAATAATTTCACCTGGCGTGATTTTATATATATATCATAAACTGAGC
>CAZAPE010000001.1:18092-42071 GCA_964487065.1 uncultured Planctomycetia bacterium
CGCGCTGTAACATCATTAAGACAGGTATAGCCTAAAATATATTCCGAGGCTGATTCTTCTTTAATAGCGTGGCATCTTTTTTTTATAACAACTGCAAGTTCGGCTTCATAATCAAGCCTTTTAACTCCCGGAGGATAGATTATCTCACCATCCGGCTTAAGGACTGCGCTGGGTGGTTTCAGAAACAAAACCGGCTCTTTGGGAATCTGCATATCCAATTCCTTAGCATGGTCTCTATAATTAAGCCCTGCTAAAATAATCTTACCCGGCATAACCGGAGCTAAAAGCGAAACATCACCTAAGGAAACTTCCCCTGTAGTTATTATTTCATCAAAAGGGCTTTCTTTCAAAATTCCTATAATGTTATCGTCAAGAACACCCCATTCTTTTTTCCCCTTATACAGGAATCTAACTATTTTCATCTTTTTCGTATTATATTAGTCGCTATAATAATAGCATAATCTGAAATTAAAATATAAGTTTCCCGTTCCTGATAAACTATTTCTCATCCTCTGCCTCTACCAGGAACTGGGAAAAAACAAATATAGTACTGGGCCAAAATTGCATAAAAATACGCTCCATTGAGCTTTCAAGGTGCCACTTTAAATCAAAGGGACTTAAAATATAGACAAGAAAATAAACTGCATAAATACTTAAAAGAACTGTAACGGAAGTTAAAATCCTACCATTATCTTTATATTTTCTTTTTTTCCATAAAATACAAAAACATAAAATCATAACCCAAATTACTCCTCTTCCAAAATAAAGAGAGGTTTTAAAAAACTCTTTTATAATCAAATAATATCTTGATGGGTCAGTTAATTTAGAAATCAACATCTCTAAATCCCATGAGTACACCTTGTTAAAATCACCGATATTAATTTTAAAATAAAAGAGAAGAATTAAAAATGGCGACAAAATAAGTAAAATATTCGCTAACTCTTTTAGATATTTCCGTAAACCTTTCAAACGAGTAACCACCAATGCGCGGGATAAAATCAGGGCATAAAAGAAAATTATTCCCTCCAGCTTAATTAGAATAGATATTCCAAGCAATAATGCCGCCAGCATAAAATAGGCAAAATGGTTACTTTTTTCATAAAAATTAAGCATCACAAGAACTCCAAGGAAATAAAAACTTAACGGAACATCCGCATATTGCGAAACTCCCTGAACTATAAAATCAGGGGTTAATAAAAGCATAATTGCAGCTAAAAAAGCTACTCGTTTCCCGATAAGCTGGCGCAATGAAGCATATAATAATAAAGGTATCGAAAATGTAAAGATAAATGCAATTAGAATAGGGACAGAGAATGTTTCCTGAGTTAAATAAAACCACCCCCTTGCAATAATAAGCGAAAAAATAGGAGGATAGCAAAGCGGCATATGCGTGTAATTATAATACCTAAAACCATCGCGCCAGTAGATACCCGCTCTATAGAGAAATCTTGCCCTCATATTCCATTTTGCCCAAGCATCCCATCCGCCATAAGGCTCTTTTAATGAATTTATGATAAAAGTAATGGCTGTAAAAGATAAAATTATTATAAATAACACCTTTAGAAAATTTGTTTTTTCGTCTCTATCGATAGCGGGCTTAAAAATCTCTTTTTTTAAATAATCAGATGTTTGATACTTTTTTCTAATAAAGAATAAAAAGAAAAGCAGAATCAGAAAAATATCTGAAATCAGCACTAATTCCCTGCTTAAAAAACCAAAACCTATTAAAGCAGCAAAAAGAGTTAATCCTGAAAAACCGATTCCAATTCCGAAAGAAAGAGAAAGTTTTAATAATAAAGAGAGTCCTTGCTTTAAAAAATAAATCTCTATTATGTGTACAACTAATAATCCTAAAAAAAATGCTGAAAGAAAAGGCAATAATATCGCAACTATCATCAGTAATTATCTCTCCTAAATAAAACTACCCCGCCACCAAAATCTCTGATAATACTAAAATTTAATTTTTCTGAGAATAAAAATTTTGAATCCGGACTGTTGAAATTTCCTATTATAACTTTTTCGTTTAGACTGCGGTGCAGGATGACAGGAGACAGCACCCATTGCGCCAGGAGATACTGGGCAAATAAATTATACTCCTCACTAACCGGTATATTTTTATTTACACCGTCACAGACATAACCGACCGTATAATGCGCAGGAAGATTTTTTTTTAACTCAAAGTATCGCTCTTCTTCTATGCTTCTCCAATCTCTGGATTCAAAATTCCCTCTTAAAGTATGGTCTAACAGTGCACTTTGAGAAAAAAAAGCAAAGCAAATGACTATAAAATACACCGACTTAAGCTTAAGAGAATATTTCAGCTTCATATTTTAAAAATATGGGTTTTAAACAAAATTTCTTATTGTTACTATAATTCTTTAGATAAAATCAGTAAATCTTTTTTCTAATTTTAAAAATACATAAAAACCAATAATTAAGAGTAACAACGTAGAAACAAATGGATAAACAAGAAGGTAAAACAGGCTCACACCTTTAGGTAAAAATGCCGAATAATCTTTAAGATAAACAACTCTGTATAATGTAATTATATGCGCCATGGGATTTAGAAGATAGAAATTAAAGAATCTCTCTGAAACATCGGCTGCAAGCCTTAGAGGATAGAATACAGGGCTTATATAAAACCAAAACAAAAGTATTATTTCGCATAAATATTTAATATCACGGTAGTAAACCTGGGTAGCTGCAAACAAAAGCGAAATTCCGGTTAAAAATAGAGTCTGAAGTAAGATTAGAAAAGGTAGAAATACGATAAATTTACTTATTGGGATTTTAAAAAAGATCATGAGTATAATAATTATTATATTTGAAATAAGAAAATTTATTAAATTCCCCAATATAATAGAAAGTGGAATTATAGCTCTCTTAAAATACACTTTTTTCAGTAACGCTTCGCTATCTACGAGAGAATTAACAGTTCCTGAAATACTCATCCCGAAATAATTCCACGGAAAAATCCCTAAAGTAAGAAAGATAAAGAAAGGACACCCTGAAACAGGTATCTTTATAATCTGTTGGAATATAATCTTAAAAATAAAAACCATGCTCAAGGGAAGCAGGAACATCCATAAAAACCCCAAAACCGGAGATTTATAGCGTATCTTTAACTCCCTGACGGCAAAATGATAAAGCAGCGAAAAGTTTTTTGAAAAAAGAGATAAAATTTGCATTCTCATATTATAAATTCTCAAGCTCCTTATTAGATAGTAAACCTAAAAGTAACCAAAAAAGTGATAATGTTGAAATCCAGAGGAACCCGTCGAAAGTAAAAAAATTAACAGCCAGACAATAAAAAGAAAAAGTAAGCGCTGAAAATCTTTTTTTCCTTCTATAAATAACTTGCAACAATAGAAGAGAAAACGGTAAAAACCCGATTAGCCCAACCTCAGAAAGATGCATAAGATAAACGCTGTCAGGTATTTTAATCTCATAAGGGAACTCTTCATCAGAATATTCATCAAACCTGGCCCGGAAACTACCCCAGCCGATACCAATAATAGGGTGTTTTTTAAACATATTTAAACCCAGCGTATAATTGTAGATGCGATGTCCAGTTACAGTATAATTATACAGGCTTACAACGCTGAAACGCCGCTTCAGCTCTTTTAAAAAAATATTTTTTCCGGGTATAAATTGGGAAAAGAGAGTAAAGCTTAATAATAAAGCGAATAAAATAAAAACTCTTTTTGGTCTTTTACTTATTGAAAAATAAATTGCTGCCATAATAAATAAAGCAAGCCATGTTCCTCTTGAAAAAGTAAGAATAATAGATATTAAAATAAGCACAAAAATAAATACAGATACGCCTTTTTTAAAATTTTTATTTATAAAAATTAACGGCAGCGTCGTAATCATATAGGCACCGAGTATATTAGGATGAATAAAAGTAGACATCATTCTGTGCAGATAAATATATCTCTGATAAAAAAAATTAGGAACTATACTCTCATATAAAAAACTCCTCCTTAAAAAAAACTCCATAATACCTATGAGGGCGACAACGGAGGCTGATAAAGTCCATATTTTTATGATTTTTAGAACATCCTCTTTTTTAAGGAGATATTTGGAAACAAAATACAGAGGCACAGCTACTAAAACAATACTGCGAAAACTACTCTCGAGAATTAAATCTGTTCCATTTAAAAAACGCAGCGATGAAATAGCCAACCCCGCAATGTAGGACCAGAAAATAATATTATCCCGGGCTAAAATAGCAAGACGAAAATAGCGTTTTAAAATAAAAAAAGAAAAAAATACAAATGCAAAAAGATAAAATATAAGATATTTAAAATCATTTATTAACAATTCAGAAAAAAATGAAAGCCAAAGCACATATATCACAAAAACTGCTGTTAAAATATTTCTATATATTTTCATCTATATTCTAATTTTAACGCCTTGGATTAATTTTTCATAATAAGAAATTGTTGCAGTAATAGTCTTATCTAAGCAAAAGTTATCCTTTAGGTATTCAATTATTTCTTTCTCATCTTTGAAGCTTATTTTGCCTTTTAAAACATCTATTATAGCTTCCGCCAGAGCCTTGGAGTCATCAGGCTCAATTAATATCCCTACCCCTTTATCTTTTATTACTTCAGGCACTCCGCCTACTTTACATCCGATAACAGGTACGCCATACGACATCGCCTCAAGATATACATAACCGAATGTTTCATGAAGAGACGGGGCAACGAATAAATCGCAACTTCTATAATGTTCATCTAAGGTTTCTGAAGAAGCATTTCCTAAAAGATGAACTCTATCTTTTGCATTGGGGGGAAGTTTATCCCAAAATTCAGTCTTGAAATTTTTATTAGCAGGGCTTTGGAAAGAGGATTCGTTTTCTTGAAAAAATGCATCGCGGCCAATTATCGTAAAACTTACATTTGGAATCTCTTTTAAAATTTGCGGTATTGCCTGCATAAGAATATGGATACCTTTTCTCTTCTCCAACCTGCCCAGAAATAAAACCTTTTTATCTCTTGTAAATTCTAGTGTATGTTCTTTTCTAATAACTGTTTTAGGAATCTCTATACCTAAAGAAATAACGCTTAATTTTTCACTCTTTAATTTATACTTCTTTTTTACCTTCGCAGCATAAATATCTGTAGAACATGTAATACTATCGCTGCGCCTGATCAATTCATCTTCAAGAAAACACCCCAGCCTTCTATCAGGAGTCATCTTCCAGTTAAAATTTCTAATCACCTCCTGATATGGAGTGTGAACTCTAGTTACGAGAGGAGTTTTTTTAAATAAAGAATACACAAAACACTCGGCTGAGAAATTAGGACCTTCGATAATCTGGATACTGTATTTTTTAATTAACTCTAAAATTTTCTTATAGACACGCCAAGAGTACTCAAGCCTCCTTCCAAACTCAGGAAAACCTTTTTTTACCTTAAAAATCTCAGGATGTTTTATGCGGTGAACGTGCACTCCATCCTGGATATAATCATACTCATCATCCTTAAATGTTTGCGCTATAACGTGAACATTATGGCCCTCTTTCGCAAGGCCGCAAGCTGTAAGATATGTATATCTTCCGATTCCTCCCCAGCCAGTTTCAGAAGGATATTCACGGGAAACAAGACAAACGTTCAACATGTAATTTTTATTCTTTGTTTTTAAAGCATCATATCGTAAGACATTCTTGTATAAATTTTCTTGCTTACCCAATTTATGCAGATAATCTCTAATAGTATTAGAATGAATGTTAAAACACGCTATACAATTTTGACATATATCCGGCAAAGCATTTCTTGTCAAAATATTATTTCTGAAATCAGAGAAATTTTTACCCAACCATAACACCTTTAACGAATTGGACATTACATTATCCGAAAATGCTGCAACAGCACAGCAAGGCGCAACTTGACCATGCACATGAACATACATTTTATACCAAGGCTCAAAACAACGTGCTTTAAGTAAAGGAAATTCGGGACAATCATTTTTAACGCTAGACACTTCAATATCCACCTGTTTAGCGCTATTCTGTTCCGGGTAAAAACCCATAAGGTTTGTTTCTAACCTACTGGCATAAGCAATATCTAACGCATTTTTAATATTAGTTTTCAACAACTGCTCTGTTTCTTGATCATTCAAATCAAACTGCTCACATTCTGGATTTAAATTTTGTAGTAAATCAAATGTAATTCCAGACACTTGACAATTAACAGCAAGTTTTACCATATCAACAACATATTTAACATTTGTTTTCGAGAGCACAGAATGTATCTTTACCTTGGGATTTGCTTTCACAGCTTGACGCTTAAGTATTTCAATATCCTGCAATGAATGTACAACTTTTTCAAAAACACTATGCTGCAGCTTATTTTTATAAGGCCTAAGAAAATCATTAGTTGCGGCATCCGGACCATCTAAGCTTATTATTAGCTCATCGCATTCTAAATCAATTAATATCTTTATTATTTTTTCATTAAATAATGTTCCATTCGTTATAACTCGTGTCCACATTCTATTTTTTTTTATTTTTTCTAACATTTTTAGAAGAATGTCTAATCTCATAAATGGCTCTCCGCCGCCACAAAATTCCCACCTCTGAATTCCAAAATCTCTACCTTCATCTACTAATTCGATCAACCTAACATCCGAAACCTCAGCTGATTTATCGGTTAATATCCCGTTAGAATTCCTTTGCCAACAAAACTTGCAATTTAAATTACACATATCAGTAAGAAAAACATTTAATTGCAATGGCGCAGGCTGCTCACCCCGCATCCAGCGCATAATATTGCTAGCAATTAAACTGTGTTCATTTATCATTTTATTCTATAGATATTGTTTATATATCGAACTTTTTCTAATCCCTACTAATTGCAAATCGCTTGAATTTATTATTCATCCCAATAACAATTACTCTCACAACTTTCACAAATCTTATAATTATGCTTTGAATATTTTCTTTTAATCCAAAGATCTGAAAATTTATTCACCCTTAAATCTCCTAACAAAAATCTCCTGTAATTTCCGCAAGCATAGACCTTAGCATCCGCATCGATAAGAACTGTTTTACCTTCTCGAAAAGAACATCCTGCTTTGCGCTTTTTATTCTCTAAACAGTTAATCAAAAATTTAGCATAAGGGTATGCAATCTCATTGTTTTTAAGAATTGCTTTAAGAAATGAAACTACGCAATCTCTCTCTTTATTTAAATTGATATAGAAATTATCTCTTACAACATCGCTTTCAACACCTATTTCTGATATTGCGCCCAGAGTGTAATTTAAACCAATCTTATTTTTATGCGCAAACTCCCTTATGCTATTAAGTTTATTGAAATTAAGCTTAGTAATTACGGCGTTCAGGCTGATACTTAAATTACGGTAAAGAGTCTCAAGCTCTTTAAGACCTTTTATTGTCTTTTTGACTTTATTAAAAGATCTCTCAACGCCTCTTATTTTCTCATAATCTTCATTTACGGCATCCACGGAAACAGTAACAGTAATTCTAACATCCGGATATGGAAAGATATTAGCTAATGCAGTTTCAATTTTATCTAAAACTAAATTTGTATCTATTCCATTGGTCGGAATATCTATCCTTTTTAATTTCGGACAGCTGCTTAAAAAAGTATTTATTATTTCTCCAAAATCATCTCTAAGAGTAGACTCACCGCCTGTAATATTTATTATTTCGACATCTCTTGTTAAAGCCGGGTCTTTAAAGATATCCGCTATCTCCTCTTTTCCTAATTCCATAAAATCCTTCTGTTTTTTCCAGATAGAACACATAATACATTTTGCATTACAACGATAGGTTAAGAAAAATACTATTATTTTAGGCGTATTTTTTATCATCACAAAGTAAGCTCTTGTAAATATTTAATGTTTCTTCTGCTATATGCTCAGGCTCAGTAATGTTGGTAATACTATCTTTTGCATTAGCAGCTATATTTAGCGATAGATCTTTATCTTTCAATAATCTTATTACTTTATCGGCTAAATCAATGGAACTACCAGTTTTAAATAGACATCCATTTTTGCCATCTTCAATAATTTCAAGGGCACCGCCGTTATTTGCAGCAACTACGCAACATCCGTACGCCATAGCCTCAAGCAGAACATAGGGAAAATTTTCCCAGAGAGAAGGTAAAACAAATATTTTTGCTGAATTATAAAATTTATAAATCTCTTCTCTGCTCAAAGCATCAAGCAGGATAATTTTATCGCGGCAAGAATACTCTTCTATCTTTCTATCTATATACCCCCTCATACCGCAATCTCCTCCTATAATTATAAATTTGGCAAAAGGAGCATCCTTAAGTATTTTTGGGATTGCTTCAATGAATAAATGCACACCTTTTCTGAATTCAAGACGGCCTACATAAAGTACGCTATCGTCCTTTTCAGAGAAAGTAGCGGATGAAATTTTGCGTATATTAAAGGGATTATAAACTTTAGGCGCAGAATCGATATTAAAACCGTAAAACCTTTTTATAATATCCCGCATCGAGTCAGTGATACAGATTAATTTCTTTGCCCGTAACATCAAAAATTCCTCCATCTTGCTTAGAAACTTTATGTCTAAATTTATACTCTCCCTGTTCCATTTAAAAATTATACCTTCAGGTGTATGCAACTTTATTACAAGAGGAGGTTTTTTTCGGAATAAATAATACATAAACCCGCATGAATAGGCTTCTGCGCTCTCAACGATATCGATACCTTTATCTTTTGTTAAATATTTAAGCTTCTTAGAGACTCTATTGCTGAATTCAAGCCGCTCTACAGTTCTTGGTATAAAACTTTTTAGATTACTTATTATTTTTAGTCGTTTCGGCTTAAGGCGTAAAACAAAAATCCCATCTTCAAACCCTTCACTGTCTTCGCTATTAGACTTAGTTATAACAAAAACGTTATTGCCCTTATCCCTCATAGCAAGAGCAATCTCTTTTATATAAACAGCAACCCCACCGTTAATTTCTGGAGGATATTCCCAGCTGATATAACATATGTTCATATACTCTTCTTAAAGCAGAGAAGAAATTTCTTTATTTTAACCCAGAGTGCAATAAAAATAAAAAGGAGAGCAATAAAATAAAGGCTGATTCTTGAAAAAATAAATCTGAAAAATAGTTTAACAATATTCCCTTGAGCCTCTTCTTTATTGTGGTAGAGATAATGTATTTTTACCATTCTTGCAGAAAGAAGAACCGCTAATATCCTGGCCTTTCTGTAGCCGCAAGGCATTGCTTGAGATTCAAGGACATAAATTATATCGAATTTATTAAAAATAGCTAAAAAGATAAATTTAAAAATAAAAATTAGGGGATTAAAACGTTTATCCTTAAAACTAAATAAATATTTTTCAATATTGCTATTCAGATAATCTGATTTTGAGCCAGAATCAGCGCTTATTATGCCGCTAATGCATGCACCTGGATTTTCAAACTTTAGTTTATCTATAAAAGAAATAAAATCCTCTTTTGGAACAATATAAGGCTTGATAACAGCTATCTTTAATACCTTAGTTTTTTTAAACATCTTTACAAAATCCAAAAATCTCCAAAAAGGCTTTATTATAAATCTAAACGTCCGAGAGCTATAAAAAGCATTCTGGTTGTTCCCAAGCTCTAACAGCTTGGATGTCAAAATATCCTTCTCATCTATAATATTCAATAGCTGAGATTCTTTTCTTTTAATCTCCTCATCTAACCTGGAAACCTCCTTTGTATTTATTTCTAACTCCTGCTTTAATCTATCGGCCTGAGCCGTTATATTAACCAGAGTTTCTTTTTCACGAGATAACTCTGTTTCTAATTTGGAGGCTCGCGCAGCGAGATCTTTTAATTCATGTCTATCGGATTGAACAATTCCTTCCAAAGAGCTGCTTTTACCCCGCAACTCACTGAGCAGTATCTCTTTCTCTTGGGACTCCTTATCTTTAAGATTAAACTCCTCCTGCTTGCGCCTTAGTTCTTCCTTTAAATTATTAAAAGCTGCTTGTGTTTCATTAAGCTGGATAGTTATTTTTTGCAATTCATCAATTTTATTTCTTAAATCCTCTTCTTTGGCAGCAATTTCAGACTCTAAAACCTTTATATTGCCTAAACTCATTATAAGGTTCTCATTCTGGAATGAAATATTCTTTATCTTTTCCTCAAGTTCAAAAACATAATTTTCCAGATTTTGCACCTTTTCCTGGATGTTTAAACATTCTTTTTTTGATTTATCAACCTCTTTTTCAAAATTATAATTCTCCTGAGCAAGAGAATATTTTTCATAATCAATTACTTCTTTTAAAGCTGTAATTACTCCGGGAATAACGTTCCGAAGAAACTCTTTTTTTTGTGTTAAAAATAACTTCTCTATAGCACACGGCAGATACTTAATTATCTTTGCGCTATTCATCCGGCTATGCCCAAGCGTGCTTAATCCAGGGCCAAATATATTCGCTGCAAGTTTTTCCGGAAAATGCTTTGCAATAAATAGAAGCCTGTTGCGTTCGATTTGATTCATAATGAACTCTTCTGAGGCTACGCCGTGAAACTCATGGACGCACACCGCAGAAGGAACATACAACAACTTGTAGCCGTATTTTTTGCAGCGATAACTGAAATCTACATCCTCAAGATACATGTTGAAATCTTCATCAAAATATCCGACATTTTTAAAAACATTTCTTCTATAGATAACTGCAGTATTGGGAATACTGCTAATTTCTTCAATATTCCCAAATTGACCAATATCTTTCTCTTTAAATCCCCTGTCAGCCCAATAAAAATTAGGCAATTCATAATGGCCTGCAGACTGAATCCTTTTATCGGGGAATAGAATTTTACCCATACAAGCGGCTGCATCACTTCTTGTGCTTAATAAAGAGAGTGTTTCTTTAAGCCAGTTTCTATTTAAGTAAACATCATTGTTCATTAATAAAACGTATTCGCCGGATGATTCTTTAATGGCTAAATTATTCGCTTTGCAATAGTTGTTTATTTTGTTTTTTAAAACTTTTACCCTGGGGAATCTCTCATTGACTAGGCTCAAAGAATCGTCACTCGATAAGTTATCTACTAATATCACTTCTAATCTGGTTTCAGGATAATTCAAATTAAATACACTGCTTAAACACTTTTCCAGATAATTTTTGCCGTTAAAATTTACTGTTATTATAGAAATTAGAGGTGTCTTCATTTTTTATAAGATATATCCCATTTATGCCTCATAAATACAACACCGTGATCACGCCTTTTGCTTAAAACAGTAAATCTTGTCATATTATAATCATAAATCTTTAACATCTTTTTATCACTTATAAAGATAATCAAGTAATACTCCCCCCTCAACAGAGGTAAATCAGAATAGCGCAGGAAATACCGTTTACAGGAAGAAGAAATAGCTACACCACTCTGATGGCATAATAATCCATCATTTTTAAAAAGTGCTGCGCCTAAAAATAACTCTTCCTTATCTTCTCCCAGTACATCTATATTAACCCCGAGAGTCTCGCCGGTAAAAAATATCTCTTTGATACGCCTATTATTGTCGCATAAAAATACTTTCGCAATCCGCTTTTCAGTATCTTGGATAGTTTTCTGGTTTTCTTTTATATTGCTTAAGACCTGTTTAAAATCAAGACTCTTGATATTTTCCGATTCAGGTAAAGGCTCTAGTGTAAGCAAAGACCAATCATGCTTGAGCGTTAAAAGCCCTCTTTTTGGAAACCCATTTTCAATTTTAAAATCATAATAAGCGCAGTGATATACAAAAGGGTCCTTCTCTTCATTATCCCAGAGAGCTACTGAAACCTTATAATCCCCGTCGTTTAAGATGAGATTTTCGTATTTAATCTTAAAATTAAAAATTTGCGGCTTTATTTCGGGAATTTTAATACCGTCAAATTTTGAATTCGGACCGTAACAGTAATGATAATCATTTCTGAATATTGCAACCCCGATATGAGGATTTAATATTTTTTCAATTACTTTTGCTTCTACAGATATCGTAAAATCATCTCCGGTTTTAAAGATACCATTTTTAAATTTACTATCTAAAAAAGATACATTTTCTATTACAACCTTATTATTCCCGAATTTTTTTCCCCAGGCAGATTTTATCCTTTCAATATCTTCAGGAATACTTCTTACAAGCTGCAATTCGTCCTTGATTCCAGATGCAAGAAAGGATTCTTTCCTCTTTTTTAGTGATTTGTAATAATCAATAACCTCTCCCGGTTCCCCATCCATCCTTATCTTTCCCTTATCAAGCAGCACAACTCTTGTGCATAAATCCCGTAATAAATCCAGCGATTGCGAGGAAATAATTACTGTCTTACCATGCTCTATAAAACTTTTTATTTTCTGAATACACTTTTCCTGAAACGCTATATCACCCACAGAAATAATTTCATCTAAAAGCAGTATATCGAAATCAACTTCAACTGCTATTGCAAAACCAAGCCTAAGAAGCATTCCGGATGAATAGGTATAAATCGGCATCTTGATAAAACTTCCCAACTCAGAGAATTCGACAATTCTTTCTATGCGCGCTTTAATTTCACTCATGCTAAGTCCGAGTAATAAACCATTTAAATATATATTATCTTCGCCTGAAAGCTCCCTATGAAATCCTGCTCCAAGCGTAAGCAACGGATATATCCTGCCTTTAGCTATAACTTCGCCTTCTGTGGGGTGCGAAATCTTAGCAATAGTTGAAAGCAACGTCGTCTTACCTGCGCCGTTACTGCCGATAATGCCTACAACCTCTTTGGATTCTATTTGAAAATTTATATCCTCAAGAGCCCAGAAATAATTTTTTATTCGGGTTAGAAATATTTTGGCTAGGAAATCTTTAACAAGAGCGCTCTTCTGGAATTTGAAAGCAAACTTTTTAGAGACGTTTTTTAATTCTATAACAGCCATAAATTAAACGGAAAGTAAGCCTGAAAAACCCATAAAAGAAAGCGCAAGAAGCCCGGCAATAATCAGCGCAATACCGGCCCCCTTTAAACATTCCGGCAAATCTGCTATTTCCAAATCTTCCCTTATACCTGACATTATAAGTAATGCCAGAGTGAAACCACCCCCGGCGCCGAATGCAAAAAACAGACTCTCAATAAAACTATACTCCTTTAAAACCATAAAAAGAGCAAGGCCTAATATGGCGCAATTTGTAGTTATAAGAGGAAGATATATGCCAAGCGCCCGGTAAAGAGGCGGAGAGACTTTTTTTATGATCATCTCAACCATCTGCACCAGCGATGCTATGACAAGTATGAATATAACGTATTCCAGATACTCCATCCCGTTAGGCAAAAGGAGCTTATGGTATAATAGCCAGGTGACAATGGCAGTAATGACCATAACAAATGTCACTGCAACTCCCATACCCAACGCGGAATTTATTTTTCTGGAAACCCCAAGAAAAGGACATATACCTAAAAAATATGTCAAAACGAAATTATTAACTATTGCAGCCGATATAAATATAAAGATTAATTTTATCATCTTTTTCTCATAATAGTGTTCATTATCGCAACCATAATTCCCAGCCCTAAAAATGCACCCGCCGGGAGTATCATAACCAGCATCGGATTATACCCAGCCTTAAATAAACCTATCCCGCAGAATGCTCCCGAGCCCAAAATCTCCCTTAGAGAACCGAGGACAAAAAGAACCAAGGTAAACCCGCATCCCATGCCTAAAGCATCGAAAGAGGATTTTAAAACGGAATTTCTTGAAGCAAAAGCTTCGCATCTTCCCAGTATAATACAATTTACTACTATTAACGGAACATACGGGCCAAGCGCTTTGCTTAAATCCGGAAACTTTGCCTTCAGGAACAAATCCGCAATTGTCACAAATGTAGCGATTATAATAGTAAAAACGGCTATCCTAACCTGGTTAGGAATAAGGCTTCTTATCAGAGAAACAATAATTGTCGAAGAGAGAAGCACAAATATAACCGCTAATCCCATAGTAAGCGCATTAATCGCCGATGTTGTAACTGCCAGAGCCGGACAGAGACCAAGAAGCTGGACTAGAACCGGATTCTGCAAAATCAGTCCTTTAGTTAATTCATAAGTTGAATTTTTACCTGGCATCTTTTTTTAAAATAGGAATTACCTCATTAAGAGTTCTGTTTATAATCCTTGTAACACTTGATGAAGAGATAGTCGCCCCTGTAATTGCCTCAATCTCATTTTTGAGTTTCGGAGGTTTGTTTTTTAAATATACAATTTCGGGTAAAAATTCGAGTCCCCGGAATTGATTTTTAAAAGCATCCCCGCCTATTTTGCCTCCTAACCCGGGAGTTTCAAGATTCTGAAGAATCTCAATACCCCTTAAACTCTTAAGATTAGAATTTACCGCAATAAGCATTTTGATTTCGCCCTGATACCCATTGCCTTTTGCAAGAATACAATAAGCGCAAAGAAGGCCTTTACCTTGATAGACAGAGTAAACCTTATATGCATTAATACTCTTTTCTGTATATTTTTTACCCTCAGGAATTATTTTATACACAGCATTTTCTAAATCTTTGATTTCATTCTCTTTAATCTGGGCTAAAGTCATCTTGCTAGCTGAAGAAAGAAGCAATCCTGACAATGCAGAGATAAAGCTTAAAACTAAAAGCATACGCAGAAACAGTTTCATAATCCAAACCTCTTTGGTTTTGTAAGTCTGTCAATAAGGGGGGACAACGCATTCATTATTAAAATAGAGTACATCACGCCTTCAGGCAAGCCGCCCCAATTGCGGATGATAAATACAAACAGACCTATACCGATACCAAAAACTAATCTTCCTTTTTTTGTGACCGGACTCGTAACAGGATCTGTAGCCATAAATAATGCACCAAACAACAGCCCTCCGGAAAAGATATGAAATAAGGGTGAAAAATATTTCTCAGGACCTGATATCCATAAAATAGCGGATAAAAAGCTAAAACTCGCTAAAAGAGAGGCCGGAACTCTCCAATCTGCAATTCCCATAATCAATAAATACAAACCTCCTATCAATATTGCAAGAGCAGATGTCTCACCCAAAGAACCTGCTACATTGCCAAAGAAAAGAGAGTTTAAATTAGTTGCTATGTGGCTGAATTTTGCTAAACCAAGCGGCGTTGCGCAAGTAACAACATCAACTATCGAATCGGTATACTTAGGATAAACCCACGTAGTCATATGTATCGGATATGAAGCCATAAGAAATGCCCGGCCTATTAGAGCAGGATTAAAAATATTGTACCCAAGTCCCCCAAAAACCTGCTTACCGAATATCATCGCAAATCCAGCGCCCAGAATGATCATCCAAGCAGGCAATGTTGGAGGCAAAATCAATGCAAATAAAAGAGCTGTTGCTATAGCTGAACCGTCTGATAATGTAAGTTCCTTCTTTCTTATTTTTATGAAAATATACTCTGCTGCAATACAGGTAAAAAGAGAGAGCAAAATGGTACGCAAAGCATTCCAGGTAAAGTAATAAACACTCACAGCAACTACAGGCATAAGAGCAAGAATAAAATTCCACATAACACATTTTAAGCCCATTTTTCTTTTGATATGCGGACTTGAACTTATTATCAAATTCATATTACTTTTTAATACCTGCTGCTGTTAAATTATTTTTCCCGATTCTTATATACTGTACTAACGGTATCCTTGATGGACATATATATTCGCAGCAACCACACTCCATGCAATCAATAGCATTATACTCTGCAACTAAATCAAATTTTCCATGTTTTGCGAACTGTGCAATTTTATTTGATAGCAGATTCATAGGGCATATATCCACACAACGCGCACATTTAATGCAAGGATATTCCTTAAAAGATAAACTTTGCTTTTCAGAAAAAAACAATATTCCTGATGTAGCCTTAGTAATCGGCATATCTAAAGTTACTTGAGATAACCCCATCATCGGCCCGCCGAATATTATCTTTTTTGGTTCCTCTTTAAAACCTCCGATATCTTTAATTAAGTCAGAAAGCACCATGCCTATGGGAATAGAATAAACCCCCGGCTCTTTTACGCAATCACCTGAAAGCGTGACATAGCGATCTATAAGAGGTTTATCTTTATATACCGCTTCATATACAGCAAAACATGTTGCAACATTAAACACAATCACCCCGATCTGGAAAGGCAAGCCCTGCGGCGGAACTTCTCTATTTAAAAGCGATTTTATCAACTGCTTCTCCGCACCCTGAGGATAAGCTGTTTTAAGCTTTTTCACTTCCATGTTTTTATTCAAAACAACTGCCTGCCTCATGCGCTCTAATGCAAATTGTTTATTATCTTCAATAGTAATAAAGGTATTTTTAGGCGCAATTATTTTCTGCAAAATCTGGATACCTTTAATTATCTGGAAGGGAAACTTCTGCATCAAAAGATCATCTGATGAAAGAAACGGCTCGCACTCGCACCCATTTATGAGCAAAGTATCTATTTCGTAATCTTTTGACGGCGATAATTTAACATAAGCGGGAAATACCGCGCCGCCTAAACCCACGATACCTGATTCTTTTATTTTTTCAACAAGTTCATCTTTGCTCAAAACATCAATATCCTTCTTGATCTTCTCCTGCCAGACAACAGTACTAACGATATCGGATTTTATAAATATAGCCTTACCTCTTCCGAGAACAGGATGAAAATAATCCTCTATATTAGTAACTTCCCCCGAAACTGAGGAATGAATAGGGCTAGATATAAAACCATCAAGTTCGGCTATCTTTTCCCCCGCTTTGAGAGGCTGCTTTACTTTTACAAGTGGTCTTGCGGGTTTACCTGTATGCTGACAAAGAGGTAAAATAACTCTTCTGGCAACAAGATCTTTCACAAATACCCTTGCGCTTTTTGAGAAATCTTCTTCCTTAATATGTATACCTTTCTTGAGATTTGACATTTTCGGTATCGAGTGATAAAATAATACAAATTATATGCAAGCTAAAAAGAAAAATCAACAAAATTTGGCGTTTGAGAAGGAGTTTCTGGAGACATTAATACAGAAAGATCCCGGATATACCGATGCTTTGATACTTTTAGGCGAGCTCTTCACTAAAAATAAAGAGCTCCAAAAGGCTCTTAAAATCGACCTTAAACTAACACAATTAAAACCCAAAGATCCTATCGTATTCTATAATCTTGCCTGCGATTATTCCCTTTTGAACAAGAAAATACTGGGGTTAAAAGCCCTGGAAAAGTGTTTCGAACTCGGATATGACGATATCGACTATCTTTTTAAAGACAACGATCTTAAAAATATACGCGAAAGTAAGCGTTTCGATCAGATATTAAAAAAATACTCTAAAGCTCCGCTTAGCTCCGAACTTGCCTTAGATTAAATAAATTTTTATTTACGAAACTCCATCTATATATATATTTGAAATATATACACAGGCTCTGCGTAATCTATGCGCTCATCTTTGCTTATGACCTCAAGCACATCTTTAACGGTAGTAAGAGTACTAATCTTAAGCTTATAAATATTTATCTCTTCAAGAACATTAATTACCTCTAAAGTATAATCGGAAAGAAATTTATCTATTTTCTCTGAATCAATATCTTCTTTGAATTTAACTAATATCTCGCCTTCCATATATCTATTGGTATCATTATTAAGATTGCCCTCAGAAGCAAGATCTTCTTTTGGCTGTTCGCGGATTAATTCTAAAGTGTTATCGGAAATTGTATAATCATTCTGGCTGGTAATATTTACCCTGAGCAACAGGATAAAAATCACAACTACAATCGGAATTAAGAGCAACATTAATTTTTTTAACATATCTAAATGCAACTCTTATACTGATAACATTTTAATAGAAACAATCCCTACCTGTCAAACCATTATATTGAGGCCGCTGAAAAAATACTTCAGCAATTTCTGAACTTTTTCAGTAATCTCATATTAGATTAAGAAATTGAAAACAGATGGCTTTAAATAGCTTTATACTTTTGAATTAAACTTTCGATACTCTTTTTTATAGACTTAAAATCTTTATTTTTAAGCTCTTCACTTTTAAAAATACTTGATCCAAAAGCAACAGCACAAGCTCCGGCTCTAAAGAAATCTCCTATAGAATCCTCTGTTACCCCGCCGCAGGCAAGAAGTTTTATATCTTTAAAGGGGCCTTTAAGTTCTTTAATATAAGCAGGACCTAAAAGTTTAGCCGGAAATACTTTGACCATAGCCGCTCCATTTGAATAAGCATTATATACCTCCTGCGGCGTAAAAGCTCCCGGGAATACAGGTATTTTACTATTTTTGCACCTTTCAACCACTTCAAGCACAAAAATGGGCAACACAATAAATGTTGCGCCAAGATTAACTGCTTTGTTTAAATCATCTACTGTCAATACTGTCCCGGCTCCTATAAAAAGTCGGGATCCAGCCGCCTTAATAGCTCTCGCAAGCAATTTATCCGCAGAGTTGCTGTTCATTGCTATTTCAATAGTCTTTAAACCTGATAAAGCAATCGCATCAATAAGTTCATCAATTACTTCTATCTTGATATCTCTTAAGATACCCATAATGGGCAGTTTTTCAAATTCACTTAAATTCATATCTCAATCTATCTCGGAAGGCAAAAAGCTTTCGTAGAATTCACGGTAGTCTTCTTTCTTTTTGCTATTTCTTAACGCCATAGCAGTACGCGGGTGTTCATTCATCATGCCCGATATCGCGTAAGGAATAATATACCCCCACTCTATTTTATCCCTGAGAGGAATAAGCTCTTTAGATATAAGATCTAAAATCGGGCGTATATCAAACTTCGGATTCTTAAGAAATCCGACTAATAGCTCCAGAGGGCAATTACCAGCAGCACGGCCTATGCCGTATACTGTTCCGTCAAGATAATTTGCCCCGTGTATAATTGCTTCAATAGTATTACCGAACGCAAGCTGCTGGTGATTATGTCCATGAAAACCAATTTCTCTGGATTTTGCAATAGATTTAAACTTTTTAACCAGAATTTCAACAGGCTCCTGATATAAAGCTCCGAAACTATCCACTATATAGACAACGTCTACCTTGCTTTCCTCTTCAATCTGATAAAGCGCCTCATCTAATTCAACACCCTGGTCTTTTGAAATAGCCATGATATTAATCGTCGTCTCATATCCTTTCTCAGCAAAGTTATTAACCATATATATCGCTTTGTCGATATCTTTTACATAAGAGGCAACGCGTATCATACTTACGGGGCTTTCGGTTTTGGGTTTAATATCATCAAGCTCAACCCTATCCACATCAACCATAATAGATATTTTTGTATCTGACTTGATACCTTCGATTATCCTTAATATCACATCATCATCACAAAACTTCCAAAGACCGTAGTCTTGCGCTGAGAAAAGCTTCTTGGAGTTCCTATAGCCTATCTCCATATAGTCGACACCGGACTCAGATATCGCTTTATATACGGCTCTTACAAATTTTTCATCAAAATCATGATTATTAATCAAACCTCCATCGCGCACGGTACAATCAAGAACTTTAATCTGCGGTCTAAACATCTTGCCTCCTTAATTAAAAAGTTTATATTGTGCTATATTTTATATTATTTCCACACCGTATACAAATGTGAACAACAATTACTCTTATTTGATAAGATCATCGTATGAAAAGAAAACAATCCCGTCCGGTTTTAATGTTTCTAAAATATTGCATTGCTCAGTTAATAATTCAGGGCTATCTTTCATTAAGAAAGCGCCTACTCCGATAAACACGCTCCCTTTACCGCGATATGAGAGAGCGGATTTAACTATGTTTTCCGTAAGCCTAATATCTTTTGTATAATTCATTAATACAACATAGTCAACTACTCCCTCTTTAAGCCACAACGACCAGTCCTGAAAAGCGGCAGAATAAGCCAGCCATGCTGAGGGAACTACGGCACAAGAAACAAGCATATGCGCTGATTTGTTTTTTACATATTCTGATATTTTTTTGACCAAATTTGTCACCTGCGCTCTTTTCCAATTATCCCAGAGAAGAATATCATTTCTGTTTTCACCTATAGATAAAGCATCTAAACCTGTCTTTTCCTTAAATACTCTAATACTATTCTCACCATAACCATAGCTAACACCATATTTAATAAATCTTGAATCAGGGATAGAAGGGACTGGATAAGGATAGCGGATATAATCAAGATGAATACCGCTAAAGCTCGGATAGCGCGTTATAATTTCATCTATGATTCTAATAATAAACTCACCTACCCTTGAATCTCCGGGCTCTAAGAAAATCTGGTTATCCCTTAAATAATATTTATCAGTCTCATTTGTATTCTCAGCTCTTTGCGAACTGCGCAAATATTGATCCTTTGTTAATACTGATTCCCCGTATATAGTTACAATATCAGCATTTTTATTCTGCCCCAGGCTTAAAACATTAATCCAGGCAAAGACTTTGATATTATTTCTTGCAGCCTCTTTAAGTAAATAATCAATAGTGTCCTTAGCGGATATTTTTAAAATCTCATCATATTTTGTTCTGTCGCTAAATTTAGAGTCATAATAGGCCTGCCCGGCGCGGTAAATTTGCAGATGAATTTCGTTTAATTTAAGATTCTGGCATGTATTAATAAGATTATCAATTGCAGAAGTAGAATAAAAAATCTTACTCTCAGAAAAACAGGTAATCCAAACACCCTTATTTTTAATCTCTGATTTGTAATCAAGCATTTGACTATTGCTATATTTAGAAAAACAGAAAACTAAATATGGGCAGAATAGTAGTATAAATACAGTTATTTTTACAAGCTGTTTGAATTTTTTGAGGAAAAATAAATTTTTCAAAATACTATTTTTTTATCATTCAACAGGTATAAGAATGACTATACCTTCCTTGAGATTATTAGGATCTTTTATTTTCTCTTTATTTAACTCATATAAATATTTCCAGCGATAACCTCCGCCATATTCCTTCTCAGCTATCTTCCATAAAGAATCGCCCTTTTTAATAACATATTCTTTAGTAGATACCTTAATATCCGATTCGATATCTTCTTCTTTTTCAATTAAAAACTTATTATCCTCTATTTGTTTAACTTCTGCATCATACAGCTTCTCAGGATAAGGAATCATAACCTCTTCGACTTCAGCTATCATAAATTGAGCGTTCCTGTCTTTCTGCATTCCGGTTAAATCATTAATCACAGCTATAGCATCAAGCTTACCCTTACTGACAATAATTATCCGTTCTTCAGAAATACCTCGTTCGATTAAGAATAACCTTACAGCATCGGCTCTGTTTTTCCCTAGTTTCAAGTTGTAAAACTCTGTTCCTCTCCTGTCGCAATTACCGGTAATTAATATACTAGCTTCCGAATTTCTTTTCAAAGCTTTAACTGCATCCTCCAATATATGTATATGATCATCTCTTAGATTTGCTCTATCATAATCAAAATATATCTTAACATTCTTAATTATCTTTTTTATAAGCAGAGAAGGCCTCAATTCCTTAGGTTTTGGCGGTGGTAGTTCTTCTTCTTTATAATCAAAAATAATTTTGTAAAGATACACATATCCCCTGTTTCCCCACGGAGTTACAGTGCCAGGTCTTTCAGGCCACCACCAATATCCCCCGCGCTCATTATCCTGTACAGGGCCGGGAGTTGCATCAGTAGGCCACCATTTGAAATTATTTTGCATCTCTTGAATTTGGATTTCTTTTCTTACTTTCTTCTCTTTCTCCCAGGCACCAATATTAAATGAATAGGCATTAATACAAAAGAACAAAACAAGAATTAAAGGCAAAAATTTTAATCTCATTTAACTCATCACCTCACTTTAAGCTATTTCAAATAGTCTTGGCTTTTCTGTTGCGATTTACTTTCATCCTGCTGTAAATTTTTACGTAAATCATCACTTGTATTCTTAAGTTTTTGATACTGATTTTTTTGTTCTTTTAATAACTCTTGCAACTTTGTTATCTGTTGCTCCTTTTGATAATTAGCCTCTTTAAGTGTAATATTTTCATTTTCTAAATCTTGCATTCTTTTAAGCTGTATCTGTTTTGCTGTAGTAGCGCAACCATAAAGACAAAAAGCAATAATCACAATAATCCCTATCCTCTTAAACATCGTACGCTCCTTTTTATTATTTCTGTTTATATTTTAATTCTGCACCTTCGCGAGAACAGAACTGTATATCTTCTGTATACATCGTACCACAAACAGGGCAAAACTTTGTAGCCATTTGTTCTCCTATAAGAGCACCGGCAAGGCCTCCTGCGGCCGCCCCTACAGCAGCTCCTTTAGCTGTCGAACCAGATTGATGTCCTATTATAGCGCCAAGACCAGCACCCACCGCCGAACCAACTGTCGCACCTTTCTGCGTTGTGGTACATCCGACAATAAGCACTGCTGCCACTAAACATAAAATAACGCGCTTCATTATTCATCTCCTTTTCTAAAATATAATGATTTCAATACAAATATACCTTTAATTTTTCCCATGTTTTCTTCCCAACAACACCGTCAGAAGCTAATCCATTTGTTTTTTGAAACTCCCCGATAGCTTTTTGTGTTTCAGAACCTCTTTTACCATCAATATTTCCCTTATAATACCCTGCGTTACGAAGACAGATCTGAATTTGCTTTATTGTCGGTGAATCTCCAGATTCATCACTGCTCATTCCCGGTGTGTAGTTTTGTTTATTTTGAGGAACAACTTTTGTCTTAATATTATCTATTTCACTGTTTAATTTTATTGTTTTTTTGGATGCAGGATTAGATTCTTTTTTAAGTAGTTTGATTTCATCGTTCTTATGCACCATTTGTTGATTAAGATAAACAATCTGTTGTTTAAGTTGCTCGTTTTCTTGAATTAGATTCCTATTTCCAGACGACACACATCCCGATAGGAATACTATCGATAAACAACCCACTATGACATTTAGTCTGAACATAACAACCTCCTTAAAATAACTTATTAATCCTGAACATATAAACATAGCTCAATCCAAGTAGCATAATCTATATCTCCTGTAATATTTAATGCTTTGGCTTTTTGAAAAGCTGCGATTGATTTTCTTGTTCTAGATCCGACTCTTCCATCTATAAATCCGGGGTCATAACCGGCATTCCTGAGGGCCTGCTGAATTCTTTTTATTCCTTTGAGAGTTTTAAGTTCTTTTTCTAAATCTTGAACAGATATTACATAATCTTTATTATTTGCTAATTTTTTCTCTTTTTGTTCTGAATTTTGATTTCGTTTTATTTCAAGACCAATATTTAATTTTGTACATGTTTTATAATCTACATAGCCGGTTGTTTTTAAGTTGTTTTTCTTCTGAAACTTTCTTATGGCTTCACGTGTACGCCACCCCATTCTGCCGTCAGAAAAACCAGGGTCAAAATTTGATTTCTTTAAACTAATCTGGATCTCTCTAACAATCTGATTATACCCTTTTGCTGGACCAAGAATTTTCTCTTCTTCTACTTCCTTTTTATTATTCGGCAATAAATTACAACCGGAAAACACAAACATAGACAATGCCAATAAAACTATTGTCATTTTATTAAAATCACCAGCATTAAAAATATAACTTTTTCTCTTTTTGCTCATCTGGAAAAACTCGTTTTATTTTCTTTAATAAAACTTCGATACCTTCAGATTTATCATAATAATCAGCTGCGGAAGATATTTTTTGCTTCTGTTCTTCTACGGGAAAAACACTGGCAACAATCACTTTAATCTTAGGATTAAATATCCTTATAATCTCTATAACATTGTAGATTTTACCACCATCAATCTCTGGCATATCGATGTCGAGTAAAATAAGATCTATATTTTCTGTCAACAACAATGAAGGTACCTCCATAGCATTAGCAACCTCATATGCTTTAAAACCTTCGGAAACAAGAAAATTTGAAAAAATCTTCCTTATCTTCTTCTCGTCATCGACTATAAGAATATTCTTCATATTGTTTGTCTTATACTTTGGCTATAAACCGTACTATAAAACAGATTAAAAGAAGA
>CAZAPE010000002.1:0-14692 GCA_964487065.1 uncultured Planctomycetia bacterium
TGCAATCCTTATCCAGTTATAACTTAAATCTATATTATGCTCATTCTGCAGCTTCTCGTAGAAGTGAGATATATTAAAATCAAAATATTTCTCTCTATACAATCTTAGAACATCCTGAGCCGTCTTAAGAGGAACTCTCTTTGGGCTGGGCCTCTTCTTTCGCCTGTCGTAGAGTCCGTCATATCCATGTTCTTGATAGCGGTCTTTCCATCTTCTCATCTGTCTGTCTGATATGCCTATTATCTCTGCTGCCTGTATCCAGTGAATCTGTCCTGACATCGCCCGTAATATTACTTCCTGTACTTTCATTGCCCGCTCCAGTACGGATTGCGGATAACATGTTTCCATTATTCACCTCCTTGTATAACTGAAACATATTATCACGCTCCGTTTTTAAACCGGACACTTCACTTGTTAATAAGACCGGACATTTCATATGTTAGCAACAAAAACAGTTTGTTGTCTTGACGGTGAAGCGAAAAGATAGTATAATCGCTTCATAATAAGAAGCAATTATAGGTGAAAAATGAATTATATCTGGGAACAGAAAGGATGGCCTGATTTTAGGTGGCAGAGCGATAAGCTAATTGCAGTTTTAAGTCAGGCGAGATTTATCCAAGGCGAGTTATTAAGTAAAATCCGAACTCTGGGATTGGACCAAGGCAATGAATCCAGATCTGAAATTTTGATTGAGGAAGCTGTTAAAACAGCTGCAATTGAAGGAGTGCGATTAGATAAAGAATCTGTACGGTCATCTGTGGCAAGAAGATTAGGTTTACCCACAGCGGGATTGAAGGAGCCGGATAGAAATGCGGATGGATTGGTTTCGGTAATTATAGATGCTACTTTAAATTATAAAAAGCCATTAACAATAAAACGGTTAAAATCATGGCAGGCGGCATTATTTCCCACGGGTTATTCAGGTCTTTCTAAAATCAGAGCAGGAAGATGGCGCGGGAGTGAGGCGATGCGTATAGTATCCGGAGCTATGGGCCGGGAGAAAGTACATTTTGAAGCGCCGCCTTCAGATAGGGTTGATACTGCAATAAAAACATTTATAGAATGGTGGCAGAGGCGGGGAAAAAGCATAGATGGATTATTAAGAGCGGGCATTGCTCACTTTTACTTTGTTACCATACATCCTTTTGAGGACGGTAATGGCCGTATCGCCAGAGCGTTAACAGATATGGCTTTAGCTCAGGATGAGAATCTTTCAAAAAGGTATTATTCTCTTTCATCGAGGATAATGCAGGAGAGAAAAGCATATTATGATATTTTAGAGAAAATCCAGAAGGGTACCCTTGATATAACTGAATGGCTGCTATGGTTTCTTAAATGCTATGTGCGGGCAATTATGGATTCGGAAAAAATAATATTAAAGGCATTAAAAATTGCATTATTCTGGCAGAAACATACGCACGTTAGGTTAAATAATAATCAGCAGAAGGTGGTTAGTCGTTTGCTGGAGGCCGGCCCTGGTGGTTTCGCGGGGGGCTTAACTACAAGAAAATATGTGGTAATGACAAAAGTAAGCAGAGCCACCGCCTATAGAGATATTACTGATCTGGTGAAAAAGAAAATATTGGTTCGATCTAAGACTAAGGGGCGAAGCACTTCTTATGAGGTAGTATTTCCTCCCGTGGGTAAGAATAAGTAAAGAGTTCGTAAAGTTCGTAAAGTAATATGTAGTGCCCTTATGAGTATAGGTAAGTTATAAAGTAGAAAGTTTGTAAAGTTATAAAGTATAAAGTAGATAAAGAACGGCAAGCTGCCTACACAAGCTATTAGTAATTTAATCGCTTTAATCATTGATTGTTTTTTGTTTTAAAATATCTTCTATTTTGCTAAAATTTAACAACGCTATGAAGAAAAAAACCCCTGTGTTCGAAGAGATTATAGATAGGCTTAACTCTTTCTGGAGGAGTCAGGGCTGCTGCGTATTGCAGCCTTTTGATAATGAGGTCGGCGCCGGGACCTTTCATCCGGCAACTTTTTTTAATTCCCTGGGGAAAAAGAAATTTAATTGCTCTTATGTCCAGCCTTCCCGCAGGCCTGCTGACGGTCGTTATGGGGATAATCCGCTCCGGGCAGGATACTATTACCAGTATCAGGTTCTTTTAAAACCCGCGCCGGATAATGTCAGGGAGTTGTACTTAAAAAGCCTTAAATCGATAGGCTTTAATATAAATGAGTATGATATCCGTTTCGTTGAAGATGACTGGGAGTCTCCCACGTTAGGCGCCTGGGGCTTAGGATGGGAAGTGTGGATGGATAGCCTTGAAGTTACGCAGTTTACTTATTTTCAGCATGTCGGCGGAATAGAACTTTCTGTTATTCCTGTTGAAATTACTTACGGCCTTGAACGTCTGGGGATGTATTTGCAGAATGTTTTCAGCATATCTGAACTTGCCTGGAACGATAAGCTGAAGTATGGCGAGCTGCACGATGTAAGGGAAAAAAGCTTTGGTAAATACAATTTCGAAATTGCAGACGTAAATTTGTATAAAGAGCTGTTTATAAGTTTTGAAAAAGAGGCTAATCGGCTGCTTGAATTGAAGCTCTGGCTGCCTGCGTATGAGTGTGTTTTAAAATTATCGCATTCTTTTAATATCCTTGATGCGCGCGGCGCGCTTTCGGTTACTGAGAGACAGAATTATATAGCCAGGATAAGGGCAAAAGCAAAATCCTGCGCTGAAGTTTATATCGATGAAAACGCAGACTAAAGATTTTCTTCTTGAAATAGGGGTTGAGGAAATACCAGCGGGTTTGGTTATAGCGGTTAAAGAGCAGCTGGCTGAAAATTTCCGTAAAGAACTCAAAAAAAATCTCCTTTATGCAAAAGATATAAATTCTTATGCTACACCTCAAAGGTTGGTGTTAGAGGCGAAGTTAGCATCGCAAAATGAGCCCGAGGTAAAAAAAATCCAGGGACCCAGTGAAACTATTGCATTTGATGCCGAAAAAAAACCGACAGCTGCATACAAAGGTTTTTTAAAATCACAAGGCGTTAGGGAAAGCGATATAAAAATTGAGCGCACCCCTAAAGGCGCTTACCTTGTTATTGAAAAACGGGAAAAAGCAAAAAAAACAGAGGCTATATTAAAAGAGATTATACCCCAAATAATCTTATCCATTGCATTGCCTAAATATATGCGCTGGGATGATTCGGGATTTAAGTTCATACGGCCTTTGCGCTGGGCGGTTGTAATTTTTGGAAATAGTTTCTTGGAGATTAATATTGGAAATGTTTTATCGGGTGATTTTTCTCTCGTAAAGAAAGAGGGTGTTCTTAAAAGGATAAAAATAAAAGGTATAAACGATTATTTTAAAAAGATAAGGCAAGAAAATGTTATACTTGATAATTCAAAACGCAAAGACAAGATTAAGCAGCTTATTTGTAAGAATGCAGAAAAGATAGATGCCGAAATTTACTTTAATCCCGATCTTTTATCTGAAGTTGTCAATTTAGTCGAGCAGCCGGCCGCTTTAGTCTGTGATTTTAATAAGGAATTTTTGAAACTCCCTGAGGTTGTTCTTTTAGCCAGCATGGCCAAATATCAGCGTGTCTTTGCTTTAGTAGATAAGGACAATTTATTCCTGAATAAATTTATAGCTCTAACTGAGGGTGAATCTAAAAACAGGATGCAGCAGAAAAAACATTATGAGTTTGTTCTTAATGCGCGGCTTAAAGACGCAGATTTCTTCTTTAAGGAGGATGTAAAAGAAAATCTGGAAAACAAGACTAAGAGATTGGATTCGATACTATTTCATGAAAAGCTTGGCAGTGTATTGGATAAGATCCAGGCATTAAAAGAAGCCGCAGAATTTATAGCGGGAATACTATCTCTTGATAAGGATAAAAGCGCAAAGTTAGCTCGTGCTTTACATCTTGCCAAGGCTGATTTATTGACAAAAATGGTCTATGAGTTCCCGTCGCTTGAAGGGGTTATGGGCGGTATCTATGCCCGTTATTTCGGCGAGACTGATGATGTTGCCTCTGCAATACAGGAGCATTATCTGCCCCGGACTAATGAGGATGGGCTTCCTAATGCTATTATCGGGGCATTGGTTTCTCTGTTAGATAAACTATATAATGTCATCGGGTTTCTTGGCATAGGTATTGTCCCGTCAGGCAGTGAGGATCCTTTTACTATCCGGCGTCAGGTGCAGTCAATAATAAGAATACTTATCCAGTACCAATTGGATATTACGATTGATGATTTATTCTCGGCGATATACAAGCCCTTGCAGAGTAAATTTACAGTTAAAGAAGAAAAAATAAAAGAGTTGTTCTCAACGCTTTGTAAGGAGCGTTTTCAATATCTGATGCGTGAGGAGAATATTCCGCAGGATTTAATTACTGCAGTAATTGAGGTTAATTTTCACATGCCCTCTGAAGTCTACTTGAGAATACGCAAACTGCTTAATATTTATAAGAGTAAAGATTTCTTTGCGGCAGCAAAAGTTGCCGAGAGAACCGGCAATATCGTTAAAGACGCAAATGATCTCAAAGCTCAATATCCTGATACCTCTATTTTCAGCGACGAGAAGGAGAGGAAGCTTTTTGATATTTATTTAGAAAATAAAGATGAAATCACTGCAAAAATAAAAAATAAAGAGTATGCGTTTGCAATGACTATGTACGGAAAAGTTTTTTATGATATAATACATTCATTCTTCGATACCGTGCTGGTCAATGTGGAGGATGAGAAGATAAAGAAAAACAGGAAGGTCTTGCTTTATTTAATTAACGAGCTATTAAAAGATAAAGTTGCAGATCTGAAAGGAATGGAGGTGTTAAAAGATGGGAAGCAGCAGTAGTAAGAAAGCGGTTAAGGTTGGTTCATCTAAGGGGAAGTATGTTTATTTTTTTGCACCCGGAGTTGCTGATGGTAACGAGAGTATGAAAAATCTCCTTGGCGGCAAGGGGGCAAATCTGGCTGAGATGGCAGGGCATAAATCATTACGGCTTCCTGTTCCGCCCGGATTTACTATTACGACAGAAGTATGTAACTACTTTTATAAAAATAACAAAAAATATCCCCCCGGTTTAAAAGAGCAGGTCGATGTAGCTTTAAGAAAAATAGAAAAGGTCATAGATAGGAAGTTTGGCGATAATGAGAATCCTCTGCTTGTTTCAGTGCGTTCCGGAGCCAGGCGCTCTATGCCCGGAATGATGGAGACCGTTCTTAATGTCGGTTTAACGGAAGAGACCATTGCCGGGTTGATAAAGCAGAGTAATGGGAATAAACGTTTCGTATATGATGCTTATCGCAGATTGATAACTATGTATTCAGATGTTGTTATGGAAAAAGCTTCAGGTATCGAGCCCAAAGAGGATCAGGGAATTAGAAAACAGCTTGAGAAAATAATGACTGCGATGAAAAAAGAGAAGGGATATACGCTTGATACCGATTTAACGGCCGAGGATCTTAAGACGCTTTGCTCTTTATATAAGAAAAAGATTAAAGAGGTTTTAGGAAAAGAGTTTCCCGATGATGTGAAGGAGCAGTTATGGGGCGGAATATCTGCCGTTTTTGCTTCCTGGAACGGTAAACGCGCGGTCAGTTACCGTAAAATAGAAGGAATTCCTCATGAGTGGGGAACAGCAGTCAATGTGCAGACTATGGTATTTGGCAATTTAGGAAACAGTTCTGCAACAGGAGTTGCTTTTACGCGCGATCCCGGTAACGGTGAGAAAAAATTCTACGGTGAATATCTTATTAATGCTCAAGGAGAGGATGTTGTTGCAGGGATAAGAACGCCGGCGCCGATTAATGAATATTCAAAATCAGAACATAATAAAGATTTAAAGACTTTAGAGAAGATAATGCCGCCGGTTTATAATGAGCTTTTCGATATCCAGAAACGCCTTGAAAAACATTACCGCGATATGCAGGATATCGAGTTCACAATAGAAAATGGCAGACTTTTTATGCTGCAATGCAGAGTAGGAAAACGTAACGGGCCTGCTGCGGTTAAAATGACTCTTGATATGTATAAAGAGAAATTGATTACAAAAAATGAGGTCATTCTTCGTGTTACTCCTAATCAGCTCGATGAGCTCCTGCATCCTATAATAGATCCTGTTGCCGAGAAGCTCCAGAAGCCTTTAGCTAAGGGTTTACCGGCAGGTCCTGGCGGCGCAAACGGTATGGTTGTATTTTCCTCTGCTGAGGCTGTAGAGTGGAAGAAGAACGGTAAAAGAGTTATTCTGGTCAGGGAAGAGACTAACCCTGAGGATGTTGAAGGTATGCGTGCAGCAGAGGCAATTCTCACTGCCCGCGGAGGCATGACTTCACATGCTGCGCTTGTTGCGCGCGGCTGGGGAAAATGCTGTATAGTCGGTTGCAGCGTTTTGGATATAGACCATGAGAAGAAGCAGTTTAGCGTCGGCGGTAAAACAATTAAGGAAGGCGATTGGATTACTTTAAACGGGACCAAGGGTAATGTCTATGAAGGTAAACTGCCTATGATCGATTCTGCAGAAGAGAATATGCTGCTTAGTTCGTTTCTTAAAATATGCGATACAGTAAAAAAGCTTGGCGTTCGGACAAATGCCGATACCCCAGAAGATGCGCAAAAAGCGCGGCAGTTCGGCGCTGAAGGTATTGGCTTGTTCAGGACTGAGCATATGTTTTACGGCAAAAATTCAGAAGCGGCGCTTTTTATTCTGCGTAAGATGATTGTTTCAAAAGATAAACAGGAAAGAGAGAAAACGCTTAAAGAGCTTTTCCCTTATGTTGTTAAGGATGTAAAAGGAACATTGGAGGCAATGGATGGGTTGCCTGTTGTAATAAGGCTTCTGGATCCGCCGCTGCATGAGTTTGTTCCTAAGGAGGAAAAAAGCCTTGAGAAGCTGGCTTCTGAGCTTGGTATTTCAATGGCTGATCTCACCAAGCGCGCGAGCCTGCTCCATGAATCCAATCCTATGATGGGACATAGAGGGGTGCGTCTGGGGATTACATATCCTGAAGTAAGCGCCATGCAGATAAGAGCTATATTCCAAGCAGCTGCTGAGTTGATTAAAGCCGGCAAGAATCCTTATCCTGAAATCATGGTGCCGGTAGTCTCTGATTTCCAGGAGCTCAATAATCAGTTTCTGATTTTTAAGGATATATACAATGAGATAATTGCGAAATTCAAAATAAAGAAGATCAAACATCTATTCGGCACTATGATAGAAATTCCGCGCGCCTGTTTTGTTGCCGATAAACTGGCTAAAGTAGCAGATTTCTTCTCTTTCGGCACCAATGACCTTACCCAGATGGGTTTTGGTTTTTCCCGCGATGATATTGGAGGATTCCTGCCGGATTATCTTGAAAAAGGTATTTTAAAAGCTGATCCTTTTCAGACAATAGATCAGGAAGGCATAGGCGAGCTTGTTAAGATAGGTATCCAGAGGGGAAGAAAAGAGAAGAAAAATCTTGAAGTAGGAATATGCGGAGAACACGGGGGAGAGCCTGCTTCTGTGGAATTCTGCTACCGTGCAGGGATGAATTACGTAAGCTGTTCACCCTACAGGGTGCCTATTGCAAAACTTGCTGCTGCCCAAGCGGCAATAAAATAAATATATGAGTTTTGAGATATTAAGGGATTATTTTAAAGAGATAAGAAAAATCCCTGTTTTGACTGCAGAGGCAGAGAAGAAGATTGCCATTAGCGCGCAGAAAGGGAATGAAGAATCACGAATTTTATTAATCAGATCTAATTTAAGACTCGTGGTTAAGATAGCGCGCAGATATGAACGCTTAGGTATGTCTATTTCTGATCTGATTGAGGAAGGAAATATCGGCCTCATGAAAGCCCTGAGCCGCTACAATCCCCGCTTGGGCTTTAGGTTTTCAACTTATGCTTCCTGGTGGATTAGGCAGCATGTTATTCGCGCAATTGCTAACCAGGCGCGGGTTGTGAGACTTCCTGTATATATGTCAGAGTTACTCCATAAAATGAGAAAAGAGCAGGAGAGGTTGACGCATAAATACAGCCGTAAGCCTACTAACGATGAGCTGGCTAAGGCATTAAAAATCCCGATATCTAAAGTTATGGAGCTGCATAAGGCGGCTAATCGCGCAACCTCATTGGATAGGAAAGTAAGCGAGGATGGGGAAGTTGATTTTATCGATCTGCTGCAAGATGATGAAATAGAGGCTGTGGATGAGTTGGTGAATCTGTTTAAAAAAGAGGAGGTTGATGCTCTTCTTGCTCTGATGGGAGAGAGAGAAAGGAATATTATTGATCTAAGATTCGGTCTCAAATCAGGTCTTCCTAAAACTCTGGCTGAGGTTGCAAAGAGTTTCCATATTACCCGTGAACGCGTGCGTCAGATCGAAAAAGAAGCTTTAATGAAGATGCGCCGGATAATCACCTCCGGAGTTCCGTTAACTAAAGTAGATAAGAAGGAGGATGAGAAGGCTGTTCAAGATAAGATTAAGCCAATAGAAAAAATAAGAAAAAAAAGAGCTATGCTGTATATAAAGAAAACAAAGAAAAAGAATATTAAAAAGAAAACTAAAAAAAGAGTTAACAATAAGAAAAAGAAAGGTCAATTAAGGAGGAAAAAGTGAAGGAGTTAAAATCTTTTATCAGAGAGATACCTGATTTTCCGACGCCATGTATAAATTTTAAGGATATTACTCCTTTGCTTCAAGACAAATATGCTTTTAAACGCGCTATAGATATGCTTGCTTGTGAAAGTGCGAAATATAGCTTTGATAAGATTCTTGCTATTGAGTCACGGGGTTTTTTCTTCGGCGGCGCTTTATCTTATAAAATGGGGCTTGGTTTTGTTCCGGTGAGAAAAAAAGGCAAACTGCCGTATAAAAAAGTTTCCTATACTTATTCTCTTGAATATGGTCACGATACTCTCGAGATGCATGAAGATGCCGTAAAAGAAGGAGAGCGCGTTTTAATCGTGGATGATCTTCTGGCTACAGGGGGAACTGTTAATGCTGTCATTAATATGGTTGAAAAACTTAAAGGAATTGTATCTGCAGCCGCCTTTTTAATAGAGCTTGATTTTCTTGAGGGCAGGGAGAAGCTCAAGAGCTATCCCATAATTAGCCTGATTCACTACTGAGTAGTATCCAGTGGTATTCCACGCTTCCTTAAAGGGCCATTTCATTTGACGCCAGGACCTTTATATCATAAAATGCTAAAGGGCAAAAGAATATGGAAGAGCACATTTTTAATGCAATTGAAGAGATTATAAGCGATCTATCCAAGGGAAAGATGGTTGTTGTTGTCGATGATGAGGATAGAGAGAATGAAGGCGATTTATTGATGGCAGCCTCCTTTGTTAGGCCTGAAAGCATTAACTTTATGGCTAAATACGGCAGGGGTTTAATTTGCGTACCGATGCAGGCTGACAAGTTAGATGCGTTAGCGCTTAAACCTATGTATGAGAGGCAGGAAGATAAATATTCTACAGCCTGGGCTATATCTGTTGATGCTAAAGAGGGTGTAACTACCGGTATATCTGCTCATGACCGGGCGCGTACTATAAATATTTTAATAGCAAAAGATACTAAACCGGGCGATTTGATTAAACCAGGGCATATTTTTCCGCTTCGGGCTCGCGAAGGCGGAGTATTGGTTCGCGCCGGGCACACTGAGGCATGTGTGGATTTAATGAAGCTTGCAAATCTTTATCCTGCCGGTGTGATTTGCGAAATAATGAATGAAGATGGCACTATGGCAAGGATTCCTGAATTATTGAAGGTTGCAGAAGAGCATAAATTAAAGATATGCAGCATAAGGGATTTAATTGCATATAGAAGGAGGAGTGAAAAGCTTATTAAAAAGGTCATTGAAACAAAAATGCCTACAGCCCAGGGTATTTTTGAATTGTATTTATATCAAGATCTTATAGATAAGGCGCATCATATCGCATTGGTTATTGGAGCAGAAAAAGGTACCAAGTCTTTATCCGATGAGCCGGTATTGGTACGCGTTCATTCGCAGTGTCTTACCGGAGATATATTTCACTCTTTACGCTGTGATTGCGGAGTACAGCTTCATCGTGCGATGGAGATGGTTGCAGAGAAAGGCAAAGGTGTTATTTTATACATGAATCAGGAAGGCAGAGGCATCGGGTTAGTCGAGAAGCTGAAAGCCTATGCTTTACAGGATAAAGGACTTGATACTGTTGAGGCCAATGAAGCTTTAGGATATGAGGCTGATCTTAGAGAATATGGTATTGGCGCCCAGATTTTGGCTGACTTAGGCGTCAAGAAAATCAGGTTGCTTACAAACAACCCAAGGAAGATAATAGGATTAGAGGGCTATGGCCTTCAGGTAGTAGAAAGGATTAGTATAGAGATTGAGCCTAATCCTATGAATAAAAAATATTTGAAAACCAAGAAAGACAAGCTTGGGCACGATTTAAAGAATGTGTAAAAAAACACAGATTATCACAGATTGAAATTTACGGATTACCACAGATAGAAATCTGTGCCTATCTGTGTAGATAATAAATCTGTGCCTATCTGTGCTCATTAGGAGGTGAAAGATGAAAGAAGTAAAGGCAAATCTGATAGCTAAGGGCCTGAAGTTTGGAATAGTGATTTCAAGGTTCAATGAGTTTATCAGCAACGAATTACTAAAAGGCGCACTAGATACTCTCTGCATGCAGGGTGTTGATGAAAAGGATGTGGATGCTTACTTCTGTCCGGGTTCTTTTGAGATTCCCGGCCTGTTGCGGCAGATTATGAAGAAGAAAAAATATGATGCTATGATCTGCCTCGGCGTTGTTATAAGGGGTGATACACCGCATTTTGATTATGTTGCATCTGAAGTGTCTAAGGGCATTGCGCGTATGAATATGGAGAGCGATACTCCTGTAAGCTTTGGTGTTATTACAGCTGAGAATATAGAGCAGGCAATCGAGCGTGCGGGAGCAAAAGACGGCAACAAAGGGCGGACTGCTGCGCTTTCTGCAATTGAGATGGCAAACTTGTACAAGAAAATAAAGTAGTAGGCTCTAAAAAAAGTTAATTTTTTAAACCGTTCATTCTAATACTGGTTTTTGAAGGGAGATTAGATGCGCAAAAGAACACATGCACGGGAGGTTTCACTAAAGATTCTTTATCAGGTTGATATTTCGAAAACTCCTTATTTGGATGTTTTAGAGGATGCATTGTCTTCGGAGGCTGATGAATTAGTGGTCCCTTTTGTCAAGGAGCTCGTTTGCGGTATCATTCAAAAACAGGATGTTTTGGATGCACTGATTAAAAAATACGCCTTGCATTGGGATATGAGTAGAATGGCTGTTATCGACAGAAATATTCTCCGGCTTGCTACCTATGAATTGATGTTTTGCAAAGATATACCTCCTAAGGTTTCACTCAATGAAGCGATTGAATTAGCTAAGAAATACGGCGATCAGGACTCAGGCCGGTTTGTAAACGGTATTTTAGATAAAATAACGCGTTCAGAGTGTCCTGAGAAAGTTTCTTTTTTAAATGAATCTTAGCGCTGATTTACATGTCCATACTGTTCACTCCGACGGTACTTTTAGTGTAGAGGAAGTAGTAGCAAAAGCGATAGAGTTAAAACTAAAATGCATAGCTATTACAGACCATGATAGCGTAGATGGAGTTCATGAAGCAATTGCAAGAGCAGGGGAGAAGGGATTAGAGGTTATACCGGGAGTAGAGTTAAGCGCAGAGTATAAAAATAAAGAAATACACATCCTGGGATATTTTCTCGATTATAAAGAAGATTGGTTTCTGGATAGGTTAAAAACTTTGAGAGAAATGCGCAAGATACGTTTTTATGAGATGGTTGAAAAACTAAAAAAAGAGAATATCATTCTTGATGCAGATAAAATAATCAGTGAAAATGAAAGTTCAGCCATAGGAAGATTGCATTTAGCGCTTGAGTTATACCACAGTAAGCATGTTGCTTCGGTTAAGGAGGCATTTAAACTGTATCTTGCGGAAGGCAAGAGTTGTTATGTCGGTAAAGAACCTCTTACGCCTTCGGAAGCTGTTAGATTAATTAAGGAGGTTGGAGGTGTATCTGTCTTAGCGCATCCGTATCTTTTGGGAGGAGACAGCTATATGAATGAACTTATAGATGAGGGCGTCGAAGGGATAGAAGTATATCATACCGAACATTCACCTTCATTAGCGAAACGATATTTAAATTTTGCCCGTGAACATAATTTGCTTATAACCGGCGGTTCTGATTGTCACGGAAAAGGCAAAGGCGAGGTGCTGCTTGGTAGAACAGTAGTTTCTTATAGATTTGTCGAGGAGATGAAAAGGTATCGAGATGAAAGAAAAAGGTCATAATTATTTTATGGCGAAGTGCCTCGCTCTTGCTCTTAAATCAGAGGGTAAGACTTCGCCAAATCCCATGGTTGCTGCGGTTGTAGTTAAAAATAATTGTATTGTTTCAAAAGGATATCATAAAAAAGCAGGCTCAGCGCATGCAGAGATTATCGCAATAAGAAATTCAAAGACAAATATTAAAGGGGCGACTCTTTATGTTAACCTGGAGCCGTGCTCTAGCTATGGAAGAACTGCGCCCTGCGTAGATGAGATTATTAAAAGCGGCATAAAGAGGGTTGTAATTGCAACTACTGATCCCAACCCAATGCATAAGGGAAGGGGCATTAAAATCTTAAAGAAACAGGGTATTTCTGTTATTAAGGGCGTAATGAGTGAAGAAGCCAGGTTTTTAAACAGAGTTTTTTTAAAGCATATAGAGAAAAGAATACCTTACGTTACCTTGAAAGTTGCTCAATCTCTTGACGGGCGCATTGCCGACGATAGCGGGTCTTCAAAATGGATAAGTTCAAAGAATGCAAGAATATTTACTCATAGGAAATTGCGTTCTAAGATAGATGCAGTGCTTGTCGGGATAAATACTATAATTTGTGATAATCCTTCTTTAACAGCAAGAGATGCTCATGATCGCTTATTCAAAAAGCAGCCCTCAAGGATTATTCTGGATTCAAATTTAAAGATTCCTTTGGATAGTAACGTCATTAAAGATAAAAAGGCCGAAACGTTTATTGTAGCTGATAAAAAGATAAAGAAGAACATAAAGGAAAGCTTATTGTTAAAAAAAGGTATAAAAGTTTTAAAAATAGGCTCAAAAAATGGTAAAATTAATCTTTGTGATTTACTGCCTTTGTTATACAAAGAAGGGATATACAGTATTCTTGTTGAAGGCGGAAAGGATGTGATAAAAAGTTTCATAGAAGATAGACTTGTTGATGAGATGTATGTTTTTATTGCGCCGAAAATATTAGGAGGCAGGTTTACAATGTATTCCGGTAAAGAATTTGCGCTTTCCGAGGCGCCGAAATTAAAGAATATAAAATATACGGATTTTAAAGATACAATGCTTATAACTGGAGAGGTTGAATATGTTTAGCGGCATTATAACGGAAGTATCTTTCATAAGAAAGATGACAAGAAAAGCAGGCTCTTACGAGCTTGTGATAAAAAGCGATATGATATCTTCCTCGTCTCGGGAAGGAGATAGCATAGCCGTTGATGGAGTATGCCTGACATTAAAAAACAATGATAAAAATAAAGGCCTGCTCGCTTTTGATATTATGGAAATTACTTTTAAGGATACCCGGTTTAAATATATCACAAGAAACGAAAAAGTAAATTTAGAAAAGGCGCTTGAATTCGGTGTTTCCGTTTCAGGGCATCTAGTCCAGGGACATGTCGATGCGGTTGCCGAAGTAAACAGAATTAAAATAGCAAAAGATATTGCTACTCTTGAGATAAAGATTCCGGAGCAGTTCAATAAACTTATTCTCAAGAAAGGTTCAATAGCGATAAACGGTGTTAGTTTAACGATACAGGATATGAAGGGCAAAATTATCTCTGTTGGAATAATACCTTATACTCTCAGCGCAACGAATTTGAAAGATTTAAGAACAAGGAGCTTTGTTAATATCGAATTTGATCTTTTTGCTAAGTATATCGTTAATTATATAGAAAATTCTAAATATTTAAGGTGATCTTTTTAGCCGGGCGTAGCTCATAGCGAAGCATGGATAGAGCGTCCCGACGGCTCCGACGGAAAGTCGGAGTCCCGAAAATCGTCGGGATCGGGGAGGCCGCTGGAATAATGTTTTATACATACGTATTAAAAAGTAAAAAAATGGCAAGTAATATATTGGGCATACTAACGATTTAAAAAGAAGGTTTTTAGAGCATAATAATAATATTAAAAGTAAATATGCTCATAATAGAGGGCCTTGGGAGTTGATATTTTACGAGGTATTTACTTCTAGGTCGGATGCTATGAAGCAGGAGATGTTTCTTAAGGCAGGCAAAGGAAGAGAGTATATAAAAAAGCAAATTAGCGATCTTTAAAATACGGGGCGTAGCTCAGTTTGGCTAGAGCGTTCGGTTCGGGACCGAGAGGCCGCTGGTTCGAATCCAGTCGCCCCGATTTGTGAATCATGCGGCGAATATTGGATAGAATAAAAGGTAAATAAATGAAAAGAATCCGTGTTTATTATGTAGGAAGAGTTCAGAGCGTAGGTTTCAGGTTTACGGCAGAGCGCTTAGCGCTTGATCTGGGCAATATAAAAGGGTGGGTAAGAAATCTGCCTGACGGAAGAGTTGAAATAGTGGCTGAAGGGGAAGAAGATAAGCTAAAAAATTTTCTTGAGCATATACGCGGCGGGTTGATGAAGAGATATATAAAAAGAGAGGAC
>CAZAPE010000002.1:14792-26003 GCA_964487065.1 uncultured Planctomycetia bacterium
TTTTCTTGAGCATATACGCGGCGGGTTGATGAAGAGATATATAAAAAGAGAGGACCTTATCTGGGAAATTTATAAGGGTGAGTTTGATGATTTTGAAATCAGATTTTACTAAAAGTTTTATATTACAAAGGAAATATGCAGGTTTATAATATGTATATATACAGATTACACGCTCGCTAAATACCGTAGTGGCAATGATTGGAAAACAGAGATTACGCAGATTCTAAAAGGTTTAATCGGTGCAATCATATTTAAAATCGGTGTAATCATATAATAAGTGTTGGTTTAAATAAATATGCGTTTTGCTATTTTAGGTGACATCCATTCAAATCTCGGCGCTTTCAGGGCTGTATTAAAGGATATAGAGCAATCCAGAGTTGATAAAATATTTTCCCTTGGGGACCTTGTAGGCTATGGATCTGATGCCGCAGAGTGCATTAAATTAGCGAGGGAAGTGTTTGAGTTGGGCGTTTTGGGCAATCATGACCAGGCAGTGCTTGGAAAGATGGATTTAGTCCGTTTCAATGATGCAGCCCAACAGGCAATATCCTGGACTAAAGATGTGCTGAATTCCGATGAAAAAGGGTTCCTGGATAGCCTTTGCCTGGTTGAGGAGTATAAAAATATGATATTTGTGCACGGTACTTTATTTGAGCCCGATGAGTACCATTATCTGATATATTTAAATGAAGCGAGAAGGAATTTAGATATTCAGGATGATAAGAAGGTCTGTTTTATTGGGCACTCGCATGTTCCGATTTGCATTATATCCTGTGATATCAGCGGTGAGATAAGCGCTTCGGGGGTCGAAAATATTTATCTTGAGAAAGCAAAGAGATATGTTGTTAATGTCGGTAGCGTTGGTCAGCCTCGGGATGGTGATCGAAGAGCGGCTTATGTTTTGTATGATGAAGAGAAAAATACTATCGAGCTAAAAAGAGTAGAGTATGATGTAGATAAAGTTGCATCCAGAATTATTTCTTCAGGGATGCCTTTGGATTTAGGCGAGCGGCTTTATGAGGGGAGGTAGTTTTTAGATGGTTTCAGGAAATATAGACGCGGATAAAAAAAAGATAGTCGCACTGCGAGAAAAGATAAGACATCATGATTATATGTATTATGTCGAAAGCAATCCGGAGATATCTGATCAGAGTTATGATGCTTTATATAAGGAGCTTGTAAATATTGAATCTAAATATCCCCAGCTTATAACTTCTGATTCACCGACGCAAAGAGTTGCGGATGAATCTTTGAAAGGTTTTGTCTCTGTAAAACACCAGGTTCCTATGCTTAGCATGGATAATACATATTCAAATGATGAGATTATAGATTTTAATAATCGGATTAAGAAGCTTCTTGTGAATGAAAAAATAAATTATGTAGTTGAGTTAAAGATAGATGGTGTCAGCGTATCCTTGAGGTACGAAAATGGTTCCTTTACAAGAGGGGCAACGCGTGGCGATGGGTATAAAGGAGATGATGTTACACGGAATTTAAAAACAATAAAAAGCATTCCTCTTTCTCTCTTAAAAGATAATGATTATCCCTTTGGGGAAATTCTTGAAGTGAGAGGAGAGGTATTTTTGCCAAGAAAGGTTTTTTTAGAACTCAATAAAATAAAGAAAGCAAGTGGTGAGGCTCCATTTGCAAATCCCAGAAATGCGGCTTCCGGGTCTTTAAAGCTCCTTGATGCAAAAGAAGTTTCAAAGAGGAATCTGGATATATTTATCTGGGGATTAGGATATATCCGGGGTTATGAAATAGAAAAACACAGCCAGGCTTTAGAGATTTTTAAGCATCTGGGGTTTAAAATTAATCCATATTTTAAAATTTGTGATAATATTGATGAAGTTATTTCCTATTGCGATAGTTTTAAGGATAGAAAAAAAGATTTAGAATATGATGTCGATGGTATGGTTATAAAAGTCGATTCTTTAAGCGCGCAGAAAAGGCTTGGCGCGACGACAAAATCTCCTCGCTGGCTCATTGCCTATAAATTTCCTGCCACAAGAGTCGAGACAGTTTTAAAAGATATAGTTATCCAGGTGGGGAGAACGGGGATTTTAACGCCCGTTGCAATTGTAGAATCAGTATTTGTATCAGGCTCATTGGTAACAAAGGCAAGCCTGCATAATGAAGATCAGATAAAAAGGCTTGATGTTAGAATTCAGGACCATGTTTTAGTTGAAAAAGCAGGAGAAATAATTCCTCAGATTGTTGATGTTTTGAAAGACAAACGCAGCGGCAAAGAGCGGCCTTTTAAAATGCCGGTTACATGCCCCATCTGTAATGGCAAAGTTGTAAGATTGGATACTGATGTTGCCCTGCGCTGTGTTAATCCTTTCTGCGCAGCGCAAGTAAAAAATTCTATCAGGCATTTTGCTTCACGTAATGCCATGGATATAGAAGGGTTAGGAGAAAAAGTAATAGATCAGCTTGTAGATACCGGAATTTTAAAGGATTATGCTGATATTTATTTTTTAAATCAAAAGCAGCTCGCTAATTTAGAGCGCATGGGTGAAAAATCAAGTCAAAATATTATAAAAGCAATCCAAAAAAGTAAAAAACAACCGTTACAGCGTTTGATTTATGCTTTGGGCATAAGACACGTTGGAGTTCATGTGGCTTTAGTCTTAACTGAGAGGCTGAAATCCCTCCAAGCTCTTATGGCTGCCAGTTTTGATGAGCTTGAAAACATTTCTGAAATTGGGCCTACAATTGCTGAAAGCGTAATTCACTTTTTTTCTTTAAGCAGAGTAAAAGATGTAATTAAAAAAATCCAAAAATCAGGTTTGATTTTAGTATCGGATACCTCAAAAGTTTCAGGTAAATTGAAAGGGCTCTCGTTTGTCATAACGGGTACGCTTTCCTACTATAGCAGAGTGGAGATGGAAGAGATAATCAAAAGTAATGGCGGCCGTGTTTCTCAAGCTGTGAGCAATAAAACTAGTTATCTTATCCTTGGTAAAGATATGGGATCTAAATATAAAAAGGCAATGCAGTTAGGCGTTAAAATAATAACCGAGAAAGAGTTAAACGAGATGTTAAAAAAAGGAAGGTGAAAAAATGAGAAGAATTGCATTTTATTTTATTTTGGCAGTTTTAGTCATGAATATTTGCGGTTGCGCTTCTATGCAGAAAAAGTTTACTCGCAAAAAAAAGCAGGAAGATCCCAGGTCTAATGTGATACTTGCGCTTGAAGAATACGATAAGCTGGCAGATTACCATGAGCTTTACAAGAAGCATTATCTGCTTTGGCAGTATTGGCATGATGAGTTAATTAATTCTATAAAGGAAAATTACAAGAAGCAGAAAAACTGCGCCAAAGAGACTCTTGAGAATCTCAGCGCGTTAAAAAAATATATTTCAGCCGATAAACAGGAGCTTCTCGATGGTTATATCATGCGAGTTGAGGAAATAAAGAGGCGCATAGATACAAGATATACTAATAAAATAGAGCAAGATAGAATGTCCCGTGAGCTTGAGAAAATAAAAAGGCTTATCGATAAGGAATACAGATATTCAGAAATCCAATCTTATGTAGTAGCCCCAGAGCAGGAATAAATAGGTATTTTTATATAAGAGGTATTTGAAATTGAGGAATATATTACTTCCCCAAGATATAATCTTTGCGTCTTATTCGTATAAGAATATCCCCGCAATTATAAAAAAATATGGTTCTAAGGTTTTGCTTGTAACGGGGCAGAGTTCGCTAAGAAAAAGTTTCTGGGGTAAAGAGCTGATAAAACTTTTAAAGAGAAAAAAAATAAGGTTTTATCTCTATGATGGGGTTTGTCCGGAGCCGGATTCTGAAACAGTAGAAAAAGGAATAACGTTTGCCAGAAGTAAAAAGTGTGATTTAGTCTTAGGCGTAGGCGGGGGAAGTGTGCTTGATGTAGCTAAGACGATAGCAGGGCTTTATAATGAGAAATTTAAATATGTTTCTGAATATCTTTACGGTAAGGAGATTAAAACAAAAGGTCTTTTATTTATCGCAGTTCCGACTACAGCCGGAACAGGGAGCGAAGTTACTAAAAATGCCGTTCTGGAAGATAGGAAAAAAGGCGTTAAAACGAGTATCCGCTCGCTTAATTTATTGCCTCATGTTGCGCTTGTTGATCCTGCGCTGACTTTGACATTACCTAGAAGCGTAACGCTCTACAGCGCTTTGGATGCTTTAACTCATGCAGTCGAGGCCTATGTCTCTAAGGAAGCTAATTTCATAACAGCAAAGCTTTCTTTGGAGGCAATTGAGCTTATTTATAGGAATTTACCCCGTTGTTTGAAGAACAACAAAGATATAAAAGCAAGAGAGGCAATGAGCTTTGCGAGCTTAATCTCGGGCGTATCTTTTTCCAATGCAGGGCTTGGCCTTGCTCATGCGCTTTCGCATCCGATTGGAGTTTTATATAAAATTCCCCATGGATTAATTAATGCCATTCTGCTTCCTTGGGTTGTAAAATATAATTCAAAATGCAGTCTTGCGAAATTTCGTAATATTGTAAGATTATTAGTTCCAGAGAATAAAACAAAAATCACTTTTTATGAATTACTGCGAAAGCTAAACAGAAAACTCAACATTGCATCAAGCTTTAAGGAATTGGGGTTAGAATTAGATGCTAGAAGGAAAGAGGAGATAATTAGAAAAGTTAAATATTCAGGTTCACTTAAGTATAATCCGAGAGAAGTAAGCGAAAAAGATATAAGGATTATTCTGGAGGGTTTATGGTCAGGATAGAACCTATTATTGTCGGAGATATTGAAACCAACTCTTATATTATTTGGAATAAAGATAATAGCAATTGTGTAATCGTAGATCCCGGAGCAGAACATGAGAAGATAAAAAATATTCTAAAAAAATACAATCTTATACCAGAGGCAATACTTTTAACGCATGGTCACGGGGATCATATATCCGCCTGTAACGACTTTAAAGTGGATGTTTATATACATAAAGAAGATGGAATGTTTTTAAAAGATAGCGGTTTAAATCTATCTTCCTTTCTGAATTTTTCTGTTATAGTAAAAAACAAAGCCATATTTTTTGAGGATAATGAAGATTTGATTTTTCTAAAATCAGGTTTAAAGTTTCATGTAATCCATACTCCGGGGCACACTCCCGGGGGCGCCTGTTTTCTCATAGGAAGTGATCTATTCTCAGGCGATACTCTATTTTACGAAGGAGTAGGCAGAACAGATTTCCCTGCCTCTTCTGAAAAAAAAATAATGGAGTCAATAGAAAAGCGTCTTTTTATGCTTCCTGATGAAACAAAAGTTTATCCCGGCCACGGAGGCTCAACCACAATAGGCCAAGAAAAGAAACACAATCCTTTTTTAACCCATGGATAAAGAAATCATATTGAGCGATTTCTTAAATTATCTAATCCTTGAAAGAGGCTTAAGCGATAATACGGTTAAAGCATACAAGGTGGATATGAAAAAATTTTTTGTTTTTCTGGATAAGAAAGGTTTAGGCCTTGCCTCTCTAAAAAGGGAATCTATATCCGATTTCCTCTGGGACCAGAGAGAGTATGGCCTTGAGAGCTCTACGGTAGCAAGAAACTTAGTTGCTTTAAAAGTATTTTTCAGATTTCTGGCAAGAGAAGAGTATGTAAGCGAAGATCCTACCGAAGCTATGGAGTCGCCAAAATTATGGAAGCGGTTGCCGGAGACTCTTTCTGTGAATGAGGTTGAACGTATAATTTTAGCTAGCCGGGGTAAAAATGCGCAGAACATACGTGATTTAGCTATATTGGAACTTCTATATGCAAGCGGTTTAAGGATTTCAGAGCTTGTTAATTTAAAGCTTGTTGATGTTAATTTAGAGATCGGTTTTGTTAAATGCAGGGGAAAAGGCGGGAAGGAGAGAATAGTTCCCATGGGTAAAAAGGCAGCCGGGGCGATTGAGGTATATGTTAAGCAGGCACGGGGAAAATATTTGAAAGGAACAAGCGACTATATATTCCTTAATAAGTCGGGGAAAAAAATATCCCGGCAATCATGCTGGAAGATTCTTAAAAAATATGCTTCCCTTGCAAGCGTAAAGAAAAACATTAGCCCTCATACATTAAGACACAGTTTTGCAACGCATCTTCTTGAGCACGGCGCTGATTTAAGGTCTGTACAAGAAATGCTTGGCCATGCTAATATTTCTACGACCCAGATTTATACTCATATAGACAGAGAATATTTAAAGCAAATTCATAAAAAATATCATCCGCGGCCATGAATATAGATTTAAAATCATTAAATAATCGTCTCTCTCCGGAAATCAGTGAATATTTTAAGATTTTTTCATCACTAGCTCATGAATTAGGCCTCCATCTATATCTCGTTGGAGGTCCTGTCAGAGATTTAATTTTAAACTCCCCAATTCTTGATATAGATTTACTGCTGGATTCAAAGTTAGATCAGTTTCTTGAAGTATTAAAAAAGCGCTATAACATCCGTATCGAGGAAACTGAATTTTTAACCGCAAAGGTTGCCTGGAAAGGCAGTTTGATAGATTTTGCGCAGGCAAGGAAGGAAAGTTATTTATCTTCTGGTAGTTTACCAAAAGCCAGCCCTGGAACCTTAAAGGATGATTCAGGGCGGCGTGATTTTACTATAAATGCCCTTATGCTTGGGATGGAGAAAGGTGTTTTTGTAGAGCTTATAGATTATGTTGGCGGTATAAGCGATTTGAAAAAAAAGCTTATAAGAATAATACATAAAAATAGTTTTCTTGATGATCCGACACGGATAATAAGAGCTGTAAGGTATCAACATAGATTCGGTTTTGATATTGATGGTAAAACTCAACTTTTAATAAAGAAGGCGATTAAAAAAGATGTATTAAACAGTTTAAGCCCCCAAAGGTTGGGAGTAGAATTCCTGCGCTCATTAAAGGAGAATAAAGTAAGCCCTATACTTAGAACTCTCTTTAAGTTTAAGGCGGTTTCTTTTCTTTCCGATAAGATAAGGATATCTAAAGGCATCTATTTTCTTCTTAGGCAATGGGATAGATTAAACATCAAGGGTGATCTCGCTTGTCCCTGGCTTTTACCGTTACTTATAATGTGCAAAGATTTAAATAACGATGAACTCGAAAATATAGCTTCTGTCCTTGAGCTCAAGAAGATTCAAAGGCGGATATTGCTTGGGCTCAAAAACATAAACGCGGCGGATTTATTAAAAAAACTTTCCAGGACATTGAGGGATGAGGAAATATATGATATATTAAAGGATATAGATATGCATCATATCGTTTATCTATATCTAAGCGGCCGCGGCAGGGGAAAAGAAAATGCGGGAACTTTTATAAATAGAATTTCTAAAATAAAACTGCATATAGATGGAAAAAATATTAAGGATTTTGGTGTTTGTGAGGGGCCTAGGGTAGGAGAGGTATTGGGCATAATTCTACGAGCTAAAATATCCGGTGAACTTAGAAGCGAAGAAGCAGAGAGAGAGTATTTAAGAAATATAGTTGCGAAAATAAATGGCGATAGGATATCTAGAGATTGAAGCCCATCTTCCAGGGGTAACCTCTCTTAAAGAAAAGAGGGTTATTGTAAAAAGCTTAAAAGACAGATTGCGTTCCCGGTATAATATCGCAATTGCAGAAATAGATGAGATGGACAAGTGGCAGAAAGCATTTATCGGAATTGTGAGCATAGGTAATGACAAAAGGAAACTCAATTCTTCTTTAGATCATATTTTAAATTCTATTGAGGAATCGCGAGGTATTGAAATAGTTAAATATAACTATGAGTTTTTCTGATGAGTAGAATAGATAAAATAAATCAGCAATTAAAGAAGGAAATCAGTCAAATCCTTTTGTTTGAAGTTAAAGATTCTTTGATAGGGTTTATAACTATTACGTATGTTAGTTTAAGTCCGGATTTAAAAAATGCCAAGGTTTATTACACAATCCTTGGGGATGAAGCAAAAAGAATAAAGGCTCAAAAGGGTCTCGATAGGGCAGTCGGGTATATTAGAAAACAGGTGGCACAGCGGATAAAAATGAAATTCGTTCCCGAGATACGTTTTTACTTTGATGAAATACTCCAGGAGAGTTTACGGGTTGAAAAACTGCTTGATGAATTAAAAGATGAAGATAGAAGAGAAAATAAAGAATAAAATCAAACAGTTTAATGATTTTCTGATTACCACGCATATTAATGCCGATGGTGATGCAATAGCAAGTGAGCTTGTTATTTATTATATATTGAAGAAATTAAATAAAAGAGCTTTTATTATAAATAACGATCCGGTTCCGGAAAGTTTACTTTTTTTACCCCGGGTAATGGATATAAAAACAATAACAGATAAACCCATAAATTTTAGGGAAAAATACCTTGCTATAGTTCTTGATGCGCCTAATCCCCAAAGGACAGGCAGAATAGAGAAAGCAATAAAAATGGCAGATTTTGTTATTAATATTGACCATCATATAAGCAATTCTGAGTTTGGCGATATAAATTGGGTAAAGGAAGATGCCTCCTGTGTGGGGGAGATGCTTTATGGCTTATGCAGGAGTTTTAAGTTTCGCCTTGATTATGATACTGCTTTAGCCATTTATACTGCGATTGTCACAGATACCGGTTCTTTCCGTTATACAAATACAACCAAATCGACGCATAATATTTCAGGGCATCTTATAAATTCCGGAGTAAATCCCAATGATATATATAATAAACTTTTTGAAAATAATAGTGTTGAGAGGATGCATATTATAGGATCCGGCCTTATTTCTTTAAAGAAAAAAGGTTTTATCTCGTGGCTCGAAATAGCAAAGAAAGATTTTTCAAAAAGCAGGTCAAAACGTGAGGACTTAGAAGGTATGGTTGATTTTCCCAGGAGTATCAAGGGTGTTAAGGTTGCTTTATTCTTCCAGGAATTGAATAATGGATTTATAAGAGTTGCATTGCGTTCAAAAGACGAAGCTATAGATGTAAATGAAATAGCGACTTTGTTCAGCGGCGGAGGCCATAGGATGGCCAGCGGCTGTAGAATCAAAGGCGATTTAAAATCCGTTCGCAATAAAGTATTGAAAGAAACAGAAAAGTATATCAGGAATTCAAAATCCAAATCCAAACCCATTTAAAATAAAAGAGAGTTTCTATTATGAATTTAGACGGAATTTTATTGCTTAACAAACCTGCCGGGATAACATCGCATGATGTGGTTGATTTCGTAAGGCGGCGTTTTTCAATGCAGAAAGTGGGTCATGGAGGGACATTAGATCCTCTTGCTACAGGCCTTTTAATAGTCATGCTCGGAAGAGCGACAAAACTTTCGCAGAAAATAATAGGGTTGGATAAGGAATACATCGCCGAAATGAGTTTGGGGTTTTCAACTACTACCGGTGATTTAGCCGGAGAAATTAGCGAGAAATCTAAAGGCGAGGACTATTTAAAATTAGCTAAGCAGGAGATTGAAAAAGTATTTTCATCGTTTATTGGCGAAATTGATCAGGTGCCTCCTATGTTCTCTGCGGTTAAATATAAGGGCAAGAGGCTTTATACTTTAGCCAGGAAAGGTATAAAAATTAAAATGCAGCCAAGAAAGGTTAAAATTTACAGTTTAGATATAAGCGAGATATGTCTTCCGAAAATAACTTTTAAAACACGCTGTTCGCGCGGCCTCTACATACGCCAGCTTTGCATTGACATCGGCTTAGGCCTTGGTTATCCGGCACATCTATCTAGAATGGTCCGGATCCGCATTGGAAAATTTAGCTTGGATGATGCCAGCAAATTAGATAACATATTAAATGAGGTGGATTCAGAAAAACATGTTATTCCGATAGAAGCAGCTTTAAGGGTAATAAGAGATGATAGTGTTAAAAGGAAATAATATGCCGCATGAAGCAATCACTAATGTAGCTCTTGCTATAGGTGTCTTTGATGGTGTTCATATAGGGCACAAAATGATTTTGGAGAGGCTAAAGCAGTTATCAACTGAGTTAGGAATTAAAAACCTCGTAATAACTCTTTCTCCGGACCCGGAGAAGATAATAAATCCTGATAATAATTTTACAATACTTACATCTATAAGCGATAAGATTGCCAGCTTTGAAGAGGTAGGTATTGACAGTTGTTTTATTCTTGAGGTAGACAAGCCCCTTCTTTCTTACGATGCGGTTGATTTTTTTGAAAACTTTATTCACAAAAAGTTTAATCCGAAAGCGATTGTTGTAGGTGAGGATTTTAGATTCGGAGCAAATCAAATGGGGGATATAGAGCTTCTTTCAGAACTATGCAGAAAACATAAAATAGAACTTCATGTCTTGCCGTTTTTTAAGAGTTTTGGCGAAAAGGTTTCAAGTTCCAGAATAAGAGAGGTCCTGGCAAAAGGCGATATACAGAGTGCTGCTATTATGCTGGGGAGGTCTCCGAAAATAACCGGGCGTGTTGTTCCCGGAGAGGGCAGAGGAAGAAAGCTTGGTTTTCCCACGGCTAATATTTTGCCGGAGCATGAGTTTGAATTGGCAAGCGGTGTGTACCTGGGGGAGGTATTGATAAAAGAAGAGAGTCTTCCTGCGCTTCTTTATATAGGAACAAAACCCAGTTTCGGAGGAAAAATCTTGAGTCGCGAGATATATATACCAAACTTCGGCGGTTATCTCTACGGTAAGAGTATATCTTTTCTTATTCATCAGATGTTGCGTGAAGAAAAATTGTTTCTAAGTAAAGATTCCATTCGCAGGCAGCTTGAGGTTGACCGCGAGTGTCTAATCAGGCATCTTTCCTTTCTAAGCAGGGTCTAATTAAAATCAAATAAAATGGATAAGGTTGCTGTCAGTAATAAAAAAGCCAGACGGGATTATGAAATAATTTATACTATTGAATGCGGAATATCTCTTTTGGGTTCAGAGGTAAAGTCTTTAAGAGCCGGACAGGGCAATTTAAACGATAGTTTCGCTCGTATTGATAAAAACGAATTGTATCTTTTTAATTTTCACATCAGTCCCTATAAATTCTCAAGCAATAGAAACGAAGACCCCATAAGAGTTAGAAAATTATTATTGCATAAAAACCAGATTTTGCGTCTTAGCGCAGATGTGCAGAAGAAAGGGTTTACCATTGTGCCTTTAAAGGTCTATTTTAAAAGCAACAAATGGGCGAAGATTGAGCTTGCGCTTGCAAAAGGAAAAAGGTTTTTTGATAAGAGAGAGGATTTAAAGAAAAAAGCAATAGATAGCGAAATCTCTCAGGAGTTGAAAAG
>CAZAPE010000002.1:26103-32496 GCA_964487065.1 uncultured Planctomycetia bacterium
TAGGTAGTTAGGCGCTTGCTAATATTTTCGTTTTTTCCCTTTATACTATATACTTAATACTATCTACTGTCTTTTGAGTGTTCTTTTAAAATTTGGGGGTGAATGGTCTCGACTCATGAATTGAGCCCTGCAGTTGCATGTCGAGGTTGTCAGGTGGCCTCGCTAAATACCTGGCACATAAAAATAAGCGACGCTGGTTGCGTCTCATTCTCTCTCTGCTAAGAGGGAGAGCCTCATTGGGGTATGCCTGCGACTTCATTGAGGCTCGGATAGCAGGCTGCGTCTGACATATCTGCCGTTAGGCGGATAATCCTGCGGGTGTCAGATTAAGATTTACGCAGGATATATCTATATGGATCCTGCCTTTTGGAGCCGTAGAGGTGAATTTCAAATAAAAGGATAAACATGTAGAGACTCAAGGTATCTGTTCTTGGGCACGCGGGTTCGATTCCCGCCACCTCCATTACTAAAATATTAAGTAGTTTAATAAGGTTAGTTAGTTATGTAAAAGAGAGTCACATTCTTAGCAAAATCAGGTGCGTCTATTGCAATATGTTGTTATATATAATACAACTTTTAAGTTGTTTTTTGCTTGACAATACAACCTATATGTTGTATAAAATTAAAGAGATGAGAATATATGCATAAACATAAAGAATACCAGAGTAAGATATTGCAGATATTATCGAATAAGATAGATGATTTTTATCTTGCAGGCGTTCCGGCGTTAGAAAGTTTTTACTTCAAACATAGAGAGTCGGTCGATTTAGATTTTTTTACTAAAGATTATGATCCGAAAAAAGTTCAAGCAATAGCTGAAGAACTTAAAAAGTGCTTAAAGAAAGAAATTATATTAATAGGCCAGGTTTTATCAGCTGGAAAAGCTAAAATTATGATTTACAACGTAGAATTCAGCAAAACAGATTATCTTAAAATTGATTTTGTTGAAGACTTTCTCGACATACTTAAGCCATATAAAAAAATAGAAGGAGTAAATGTGCTTTCACTTGAAGATATTTATTTGAGAAAAATTTTTGCAATTGCAGGAATAATTCCAAAAGAAGATGTAATAGGCAGAAAACAACTTATCGGAGGCAGGCAAGAAGCTAAAGATTTTTTTGATTTATTTTACCTATCGCATACTTTTATGAATCTCTCCAAATTCGCCGTTCGTTATCTTAATGCCGCCTTTAAAGAATCATTGGTTGTGTGGTACCGGACGTATGATCGTTTAGGCATTAAATTGGGTCTGGGAGATTTAATTACCGATAAGGAAATTAATTATCAGCAGATGGAGAGGCATTTTAAAAAAGAAATCGATAAATTGATTGAAGAAGAGTTGAGGGATTTATAATGAAAAGAAACTGGCTTTGGGATAGAAAAATAAGTGTTGAGAAAGTAAAAAAGATATTAGAAAATCCTTTAAATAAAGAGTTTATTTATTATTCAGCATTACTTCTTTCGCGGAAAAACGAACCCCGGGAGGTGTTAAAATCATATCTTAAACCGGGTGTATTTTGCAGCAACTGGCAGAGAATAAAAAAGGAAATGCGAAAGGACAAATGGGCTCTTGATGCGGTAGAATTTTGGCAGGCAGTATATGAAAAACTTCGCGATAAATATAAAACAGAAGTTCCAAAAAAGGAGATAACTGTTGAGCCGATTTGTAAAAAAATAGGGGAAAACATAAGAAAAATCCGTAAAGAAAATAAATTAACCCAAAAACAGCTTGCAAGAAATCTCAATGTTAGTCAACAGTTGGTTTCAAGAATAGAGAAAGGCTATGAAAATTCTTCTATTATTACGTTAAAAAAAATTGCTTCTGTTTTAAATGTTCAAATAGGTTATTTGATTCAATAAGCTTTTGCTGTTTTTATGTTACGGTAAAAAATATTGGTCAGGTAAGGATTTGGGTTATGATTAAAAGTAAATATAGCAATTATTTTAGTGGTTTTTAGGCAGCTTTTTAAGCTCTTTGAGATTGAACTTGTTGGCGGTGATTGTTGAGGATTTTGATACGTATATTACCGCCACCTCCATCTATCTAAGGCCAAATATGCCAAGTAATTCACCGGTTTTAGCATAAAAATCAGCTTCTGATCTTACTCCAAATAGAGGTGTGTGATATTCTCCTGCGTGGCCGAATAAAGCTAACATTGTGCAAATATATGGAGATGTGATATCAAGCACAGCGGCAGGCCGCCCTTGTATAGAATCAAGGTCTATTCTAAATGAAAAATTAGCTGCTCGCCCTGTTGCATGCGTTAAATTCCTCTCTACATAATCAATAAATAAATCCCATGATAGGCCATGTTCTTGAGCAAAATCTTTTGCAGACTCAACATAACCACCATTCTCTCTTTCTATAGAAACATTGGTTCTTGCTTGCCGGCTTTGATCAGATCCATTTTGTTGTATAGTTACAGTAAATGTCTCGCCGTTATATTCAAATTTTTTAAAGAGGATTTTTCCATTAGTTCCGAGGGTCATATTTTCAGGATTTAGCAAGATTGCCATCATATTCACTTCTTGTAAAGCGCGATATGCAATTGCTTGATGTAATTCGCGGATAGAAGAAGGGATATTTGAAGGCGCTCGTGGTCCTTGTGTATAAAGAGCTAAAGCTTGATTCGCAAGAGCATTTAATTGTCTCTTTATTACAATAAGTTGGTCAACATATTGATTGAGTAAACCCCTGTTGCTATGGTGCCTACTTACAACCGACTTAAATGCTTGATCTATTCTGTACATTGTTGAGGCATAGAGATGAGCCGTTTCTACATCGATGGAGCTGATAATATTGGCAGTGACATATTGCCCGACATTAGCTATAGCGGTTACTACATCAGCGCCTCTAACTCCAAGTTCATTTAAATGATTTATGTAATTTGTAAAAAACGATTTGGCTAAATTGCTATTGTTTCCGAATCGTTCTAAAACCATTTTTTTATAAAGAGATTGTATTTCGCTCCAATGGGAGGCAATATCAAGTTCAGTTACTAATAATGCGTCTAGAATGAAACCGTCGCTTACATCTTCTACCGGCTGAGATGTTTGATAATGTGGAGCAGCTTCTTCTGAGATGGACCTAATTCTTCTGCAGTTCCAACCATTTGGTATATTGAAATTTAAGAATGATGGGATCACACCTAAAGAGCATATTATTAGGTAAAAAGTAACAATTCCTATAAATAGAATTTTTATCCTAGGTTGCATAAATTAACCCTCTTATTATGAATATAACACATTTTAAATACTTTTACAAACTTACACATAATTTTATTTCTAATTTTATATCCGATTCAGCTAAAAAAAGACAACTCAAACTTCTTTTAAGTATGGTAAAAGAAGATTAAACTAATTCTATCTAAGTGGCTTCCTATCAATTGTGTTTGCAATTTTATTATAATAGTCAGCGCTATACCTACCTTATTTTTTTATTATGTTTTAGTTCTGTTTTTTTAAAATAAAATGTAGGCTCTATTCTAAATAGAGAGTTTCTTCATCTGTCTCTATCGGGTTATGTCTCACTTCGTAGGTGGGACAGCGGTGTTCCTTGGAAATAACGATGTCCACTTTGAAGGTAGAATAATTTTTGTATTATTAAGTTCCATTTTTAGGATGGATATACCACCTGTTAATAAAGCCGGATATTTTATTTGTTAGCAACACCTGATATAAATAGCTTTGACAAACGCAAATATTTGGTATAATTGCACAAGGTAGGAAAAGGTTCTATTTAACTATAAAAAAGGAGGATGTATGTATAGAAGTATTGTTGTTTCAATATTAGTTGTTTTAACGTTATATGGCTGCGCTACGGCTCCAAAACAGTCAGAGCTTAAAATGTTGCAGAAAGAAAACAGTGCGCTTCAAGATGCGAAAGATAAATTAGAACAAGAGATAGCAATGCTTGAAGAATCACTAAGCAACCAAAGAATTCAATATCAGGATTTAAAAGCCAAGAATGATGAGTTAAATATCAGATTACAACAGTATAAAAGCAAAATAAAGACACAAGAATCAGGTCAGGAAAATTTCGTTAAGTAGTTTTTTAAAATAAGTATGATTTTCCAGCCTAAAGGGGGGGGTTGTTTGTATCTTAGATGTTTTAGTTTTTTAAATAAATATATATGCGAATTTTATTAGTAGAGGATGAAAAAAAGATAGCTAATTTTATTGAGCGAGGATTAAAAGAAGAACATTTTATAGTCGATATAGCTTTCGAGGGGGAAAAAGGTCTTTTTTTAGCCGAAGTTAATATCTATGATTTGATAATTCTGGATATAATGTTGCCAGGTAAAGATGGTGTAACTGTATGCAAGGAGTTAAGAAACAAAAATATATATGCTCCTATATTGATGCTCACTGCTAAGGATAAAGTTGTAGACAAAGTGTTGGGTTTGGATGTGGGTGCTGATGATTATCTTACAAAACCGTTTGCTTTTGTAGAGCTTTTGGCTCGTATTAGAGCTCTTTTGCGAAGGAAGAGAGAGGGAAAATCCGTTGTTATTAAAATAGCGGATTTAGAATTAAATCAGATAGACCATAAAGTAAAAAGATCAGGTAAGGAAATAGAATTAACTAGCAAGGAGTATTCACTGCTTGAATATCTTATGCTTAATGCTAATCAGGTGGTGACGCGGACTATGATTTCAGAACATGTTTGGAATGAGGATTTTGATAGTTTTACCAATATCATTGATGTTTATATCAATTATCTGCGCAGCAAGATAGGCAGGGGTTTCAAAAAGCAGCTTATCTATACTATTAGAGGTACAGGGTATACCCTAAAAGGGTGATTAGTAATATGAAAATCAATTCTATCAGGTTTAAAATAAGTATTTTATATACTGCTATTTTAGGCGTTATTTTAATTATATATAGCAGCATGCTTTATTTTAGCTTACAGTGGGTACTTTATAATGATCTTGATGGGGAGCTAAAATTAAAAGCGAAAGCGATAGGAGATGCTGTAAATTCTTATTTGGATGTCATTGGATATGATGAGAAAGAGTTTTTATTTGTCGTGAAAAGAGTAATAAGCAAAGAAGGCGAATATGGAGATCCTGATAAGGGGCTGGATATAGAAAGAAAATGGATGCTTAAGTTTGATAAATTAGACATAGAGAATGATTACGTTGATTTTTTAAATCCCCAGGGCGATATAATAACAAGTGCAGGTGATTTACGTAAAGAGTTTTTTCCTCTCCTATCCAAGGCCGCAAAAAAGAAATTTCCTGCAGGGAGCTTTAAAAATATAAAAATAGACAGTCGTAATCTACGGGTTATAAACATGCCATTTATATATAAAGAGAGAGTATATACAATTCAAGTGGCTACTTCGCTTAAGCCAGTTATAGAAATATTGAACACGCGATTGGTTTTTATTATGGTAACTATTCCCATAATTTTAATTTTTTCAAGTCTGGTTGGGCGGTTTTTTGCCGTACAAATTCTAAGGCCCGTAAGAGAGATTACCAAAACAGCGGAAAATATTACTCATGAAGATTTGAGTGCGCGCGTGTGCATGGAACATATCGATGAAGAAATGAAATACTTGGTAAGTACTTTTAATGAAATGATAGCTCGTCTGGAAAGATCTTTTAAGCATATATCTGAATTCAGTTCTCATGTTGCTCATGAGTTAAAGACCCCTCTTACGATAATAAGAGGGGAGTCAGAGTTGGTTTTAAGGAAAGCCCATCAAACAGAAGAATATAAAAGTGTAATACAGGATAATATAGATGAAGTTAACCGTATGTTTAGATTAATAGAGGACTTGTTGTTATTGAGCAGGCTTGAATACAAGCCAGAATTATTCAAATTTGAAAAACTCGAATTAGGGCCGTTTCTGCAGGAACTATACGAACAAAGCAAATTGATAGCTGAACAGAAAAATATTGCAGTGAACATTAGTATTTCTCAGCGGCAGGTTGTTGTTAATGCAGATAGAATGCATTTAAGACGTCTTTTTTTTAATCTGATACATAATGCTGTGAAATTTACTCAAAATGGAGGAGAAATAGGTATTACTGCAAAGAGTAAAGGTAAAAAAACATATATTTCTATTTCAGATACCGGCATAGGTATTTCTGAAGGAGATTTGCCTAAAATATTCGATAAGTTCTTTAGGTCTGAAAAGTTTAATTCCGATAACGAGTCAGGTACTGGTTTAGGGTTAAGCATTGCAATTGCAATTGCCAAAGTTCATAATGGCGATATCGATGTAAAAAGCAAAACCAAAGAAGGTTCTACATTTACTGTAACATTGCCGTCTATATAAATATTTCTTCCGTTTGTTTATCTTTCATTAGAATATTCTAATTTTATTTTAATCTTCTTTTAATCTGTTTTATAGTACGGTTTATAGCCAAAGTATAAGACAAACAA
>CAZAPE010000003.1:0-9542 GCA_964487065.1 uncultured Planctomycetia bacterium
ATCCTTTCAAAGAACTTTTAATCTCAAAGTGTCCAAAATATGTTACACTACTCAGGAATTGAATGAATTGACCTCAAGCAGCAATTCTGATAAAATTCATTAACCTTTTGTTTTGAAATATTATGAATGGGCCGTTGGCTCAGCTGGTAGAGCAGGGGCCTCTTAAGCCCAAGGTCGCAGGTTCGATCCCTGCACGGCCCATAATTTAGTTCATAGCTCATAGCTCATGGTTCGGAGTTTTAAAAAAAATGGCTATCAACTATGTGCTAGATTAGTTAATGCTCATGAGTTTTTAGTTCATAGAAAGGTTTTTACTATTTGCTACGAACTATGAACTATTAACTATTAACTTGATATGCCGAGGTGGCGGAATGGCAGACGCGCATGGCTTAGGACCATGTGGGGTAATCCCGTACGGGTTCAAGTCCTGTCCTCGGCATTTTTAAGTAATTTATAGTTTAAAAAAGTATATATCGAATATTGCCCATTTGATTTTAATTTGTTAAAATAGCTATACAAATTTTACTTTTAAAAATACATAAGTAAAAAGCTCGCCGGTGTTAATAACGGCAATGGTAGATGTATTTATGCGGGAGTAGCTCAGCGGTAGAGCACGACCTTGCCAAGGTTGGGGTCGCGGGTTCAAATCCCGTCTCCCGCTCGGTTAAAACAGCAAAAAGAAGGACTAAAAAATGAACATATCAGATATCTTAGAGGTAAAAACGTTAAAAATTAATCTGGCTGCAAAAAATAAAGGAGCTGTTTTAGATGAGATGTTGGATTTATTGATAGAAACCAAGAAGCTGGATAAAAAATATAAAGCAAAAATTAAAAAAGCGCTCTTGTCACGAGAGCAGCTCGGAAGTACCGGTATAGGCCAGGGCATTGCTATCCCTCACGCTAAAGATGATTGCATAAAAAAGATGGTAGCTTGTTGCGCAACATCAAAGCATGGGATTGATTTTGATGCCTTGGACGGAGAGCCTGCTTATATATTTTTTATGATTTTAGCTCCTAAAGAAGCCACCGGTATGCATCTTAAAGCATTAGCCAAAATTTCTCGCCTTGTTAAAGATAAATTTTTCCGTTCCAGCTTATTAATGTGCAAAGATCCCGCAGAACTGCTTTCTGTTCTTAGAAGGGAAGAGAGTGACATAGAAAAAATATAAAAAAGGAAGGAAAATGAGGAAAAAACTTCGCTGGTTATACCCCGGAATTGGGATAAAAAGATGGATATTTCTCTGCGCGATAGGAATTATCTTAATATCATTAAGCTCCGCAAGTATAGTAAAGTCTGGAAGCTTTGAAGAAAGTGCAAATTCTTTCTTAGGCCTTGTTTTGGGGGCGATTATCATCATAGTCAGCATCAAGGAGTTAGTAACAGGTGTTATTAATACTCTTTATCCCAAAGGGAGCAGGGATATAGTAGATGTTTTTATAGAGAAGAAAAAGTTGGGTAGAGGCCCTAATATTGTTGCTATTGGAGGTGGAACAGGGCTTTCGACTTTGCTTCAGGGACTAAAGAACATAACAGCTAATATTACAGCTATTGTTACTGTTGCAGATGATGGAGGCTCCTCAGGTAGGTTGCGGAAAGAGTTTGATACTCTCCCTCCCGGAGATATAAGAAACTGTCTGGTTGCGCTTGCTGATGCCGAACCCCTGATGCGGGAATTATTTCAGTACCGCTTTAAATCCGAGGGCGAATTGAAAGATCATAATTTCGGAAATTTATTTATAACTGCACTTTCTCAAATAACAGGAGATTTCGAAAAGGCTGTGAAGGAATCAAGCAAGGTGCTTGCCATAAGAGGTCGTGTTATTCCGGCGACATTGGATAAGGTAAGGCTTATTGCAGAACACGTTAACGGAAAGAAGACAATAGGAGAATCTGAAATTCCGAAGACTAAAGCCAGGATAAAAAGTGTTTATTTGGAGCCGTCTAATTGTAAACCTTTGTACGAAACCATAGAAGCCATAGAGAATGCAGATGTAATTGTTTTAGGACCCGGAAGTTTATATACGAGCATAATGCCTAATCTTTTGGTTCCGCATATAGCTGAAACAATATTAGCCTCCAAAGCGCTCAAAATATACATATGCAATATAATGACCGAGTCAGGTGAGACTGATAGCTATGCTGCTTCGGACCATATTATGGCTTTGAACGATCAGGTTAAGGCTAAATTAATAGATTACTGCATTCTGAATGCCTCTTTTATACCGGAGCATTTGCTGTCGAAATATAAAGAAGAGGGAGCTAATCCTGTTGAAACAGATGTAAAGAATATAGAGAAGATGAATTGTAAAGTTTTAGTCAGAGACCTTGCGATGTTTGGGGATGTTGTCAGGCATGATTCCGATAAATTGGCGAATTTAATACTTGAAATTATAAGTCTTGAAAAAGGGAAATGGAAATGGCTCTAGGGAAAAATAAAGAAGTGCTTAATCTTCTTATGGCTTTTCATGCGCATCAGCCGGTAGATAATTTTGACAATGTCTTTGACGAAGCTTTTGAAAAGTCCTATATGCCATTTTTAGATGTGCTTGCTCTTTTCCCTGAAATTAAAATTTCACTGCATATAAGCGGTAGTCTGCTGGATTGGGCGCTGATTAATAAGCCTCTATTTATTCAAAATGTAAAAAAGTTAGTTCAAGCCGGTCAAATAGAAATAATGACAGCAGGATATTATGAGCCGATATTAGTTTTGATACCTCATTGGGATAAGTTGGGCCAGATTGAAATGCATAAGTCTAAAATGAATAGCCTATTTAAGGTAGAGCCTCGGGGGCTCTGGCTGACAGAACGGGTTTGGGAGCCAAGTTTACCTGTAGCATTAAAAAAAGCAGGGATAAAATTTGTTGTGGTTGATGATGAGCATTTTAAAATAGCCGGCAGCGATCCCGAAACTCTATCAGGGTATTATTATACCGAGGAAGAGTTAAATGAAGTGGCGATATTCCCGGGGTCAAAATTTTTGCGCTACTCTTTGCCTTTTAAACTTCCCGTGGAGACCAAGAATTATCTAAAGGGAAAATTGGATAGTGGAAAAAATTGCATTACCTTTGGAGATGATTTGGAAAAATTTGGCTTTTGGCCGCATACTTATGAGTGGGTCTATGAAAAAAAATGGTTACATAATTTCTTTGAGATGCTTTGCGAAAACAGCTCCTGGATTAAAACATCACATTTCTCAGATGTTTTAGAGAAAACAGAGCCCAGCGGGAGAGTCTATTTGCCTTGTGCCAGTTATTCCGAAATGATGGAATGGTCGTCTAATATGTTCAAAAATTTTCTGGTTAAGTATCCAGAGAGCAATCAGCTGCAGAAGAGGATGTGTTGGATCAGCCAGAGCATAGAAGAGAATATTAAAAAATTAGCCGCCAAAGCAGAGGCGGCAAAAGTTAATCTTTATAAAGCGCAGAGTAATGATGTGTATTGGCATGGAGTTTTCGGAGGCCTCTATCTTACGCATTTAAGATATAACGCTTTTCGTAATTTAATAAAGGCTGAAAAAGTTTTAGAAGAAGTTTTTAAGCCGAGGTTTCCCCTTTATGAGGTTAAAGACTTTAATCTTGACGGGAAAAAAGAGGTGATTTTTAAGGATTCGGTATTCAATGTATATTTCTCTCCCGATGCAGGAGGTTCAATTACAGAGATAGACTATAAACCCTCTGAGATGAATTTAGTGAATGTATTAACCCGTATCCCGGAGAAATATCACAAGAAGATTTTGGATGTAAAAAATGTAGTTTCCGCAGGTGTAAGTGACAGCACAAGGCTCTTAAGTATACATGATATGCGCTCTATCAATAGCGAGGATCTAAAAAATTATTTGATATATGACTCATATAGAAAGACAGCTTGGATTGACCATGTTTATGCAAAAGGAGAAGGCGTTCCTGCTCTTTTATCGAAGAACCAGGCGCAAGAAATAGTTAATCTCTGGGATAAAAAGTACGGCTATGAGGTTTCTGGAAATACCCTAAGAGCCTCATTGTCTCTTGAGCATTTCAAGATTAAGAAAGAGCTATTCACGCAGAAAGAGACTTTGGGCTTTAAATATAATGTTCAAAACAGTCTCAGCCAGGAAGGCTATTTCTCAACCGAGTTTAACTTGCTTTTAAACGACCCTAAAGTTTTAAACAATAATTTAAAGAATATAAAGAATCTTGTTATAGAAGATATCTGGTATAAGCTTAAGTACGATATTGTATTTTCCGAGGAAACTTTATTTTCAGCATATCCCCTCGAAACGGTTTCAGATTCAGAATCCGGAATCGAAAAAACTTATCAAGGTATCTCGTTAAATTTTATCTGGCCGCTTCTAAAAGGCAATATGAAACCGGAGTTTAGTATAAAAGTTACGCAATTATGAACTGCGAAAAAAAGTTAAAAGTAAAATCAAAACTCGGCCTGCATGCTAGACCCGCAGCAATGTTTGTTGAAACTGCGAATAAATATTTAGCGCGTGTAGAGGTCAGAAAAGAAGATCTGATAGTAGATGGTAAATCTATTTTGAATATACTTATGCTGGGTGTAGAATATGGCGATGAAATAACGGTTGTAATCGATGGCGAAGATGCCGAAGATGCAATGAGAGCTTTAGAAGCTATAATATTAAGGGAAGATGTTTAGACAAGAAGAGAGAATAAAAGGGGTTCCAGCCTCACCAGGCATAGCCATAGGCAAGGCATATATCCTTTCTGATGATATTTTTAAGGTTGAGAAACGGAGTATTAAAGAGGCTGAATTAAGCGAAGAGATTAAGCGTCTGGAAAATGCTCTTTTAAAAACAAAGAAAGAGATAGGCGATATCCAGGGGAAAATGGCAAAGGAGATGGGATCTAAGTATGCGGATATATTTGATGTCCAACTGATGCTTCTTGAAGATAGGGTTTTGCTCGAGGAGATTATTGAGCGCTTGCGTAAAGAACTTGCCGGTGTTGAGTATATATTTTTTGACGTGCTGAAAAAATACAAAAAGGCTCTTTCAAAATTAAACGATCCTTATTTAAAAGAGAGAGCTCAGGATATAGATGACTTTGGCAAGAGAGTTTTAAAAAATATTATGGGTAAAGACATCTCTCCCATAAAAGAGTTGAAGGAAAAAATTGTTATTATAGCTCATGATCTCTCTCCCTCTGATGCCGCAGTTCTTAACAAAGACTATGTTCTTGGTATCGGTACAGAGATTGGAGGCCCGACTACGCATACAGCTATCATGGCGAAATCATGTGAAATTCCTGCCGTTGTGGGAGTTGAGAATATGTTGGCAAAAGTAGATATGAATACTCCAGTTATAATTGATGGCAACAACGGGGTTATAATAGTCAATCCATCTTTGGATGTAGTAAAGGAGTATGAAGATAAGAAAAACAGAATCGAGGCCAAGGTTAGCCATTTGCTGCAGTTTAAAGACTTAGCAAGCAGAACAAAAGACGGGCAAGAAATAAAAATAATGGCCAATATCGAATTAGCGCATGAGGCCAGGTCTGCCAGTGATCATGGTGCTGATGGGATAGGTCTTTATAGAACGGAATACCATTATCTTAATAGATCTGACTTGCCTTCGGAGGAAGAGCAATACCAGGCTTATAAGCTGGCAACTCTTGAGATGGCTCCACGGCCGGTTATTGTAAGGACTCTGGATTTAGGGGGGGATAAATTCGTTTCTCATTTAGATGTTTCCTATGAAATAAATCCTTTTATGGGTTGGCGGGCGATAAGGTTCTGCCTGGCGCGGCCGGATATTTTCAAAGTGCAGTTACGCGCTATTTTAAGGGCTTCGGTTCATGGAAATCTAAAGATGATGTTTCCAATGATTTCAGTCTTAGAAGAAGTATCCGCTGCCAGGGAGATAATGCAGGAAGTTATGCAGGAACTTGATAATGATGAGATTCCGTATAATAAAGATATTAAGGTAGGAGCTATGATAGAAACGCCATCCGCAGCGATGTCTTGCGACCTCTTTAAAAATAAAATAGATTTTTTCAGTATCGGGACTAATGATTTGATTCAGTATTCCATAGCCGTTGACCGTGTCAATGAGAAGATAGCCTATCTTTATGATCCGGCACATCCCGGAGTGCTCAGGCTTATAGAAATAATAATACAGAAAAGCGGTGAAAGCGATATTCCGGTTGGAATGTGCGGCGAGATGGCAGGAGGAGTTTTCTATTTTCCGCTTCTTCTTGGCTTGGGATTAAGGCATTTCAGCGTCAGTCCTATGGTTATACCGGAACTTAAATTGATAGCGTCGCACATTACTATTAATGAGGCGAAGAAGACAGCAGTAGAGGTAATGGCAATGGAATCGGGTAGTAAAATCAGAAATTATCTGCATGAAAAATTAAAAGAAATTTTAGGCAAACATTACGAGGAGCTGATAGAAGCATAAATGCATGTTGTAATACTGTCCGCAGGATTTGGCACCAGGCTTTATCCTTTAACAAAAAAATTCCCCAAAGCGCTTTTGCCTATAGCAAAGAAGCCGGTAATTGAATATATTCTGGAAAAATTAGAAGGGTTCTCTATTAAAGCTATAACTATAGTAACAAATGAAATTTATTACCCCAGATTTATGGAATGGCTTTCTAGTTATATTCCTGCGTATCCGTTAAGCATTATTTCCGATGCTACTTATTCGCAAGCAGATAAATTGGGCGCAGTGGGGGATTTGCAATTTGCTATCAGGAAAGAAAATATTAAGGATGATATTTTGCTATTCGTTTCTGATATGATTTTTTCTTTTTCGCTGCGTAATTTTATCAAAGCTGCTTTAGCGGAGAAGAAAAAAAACAGGATACTTTTTTTTAAACTTAAGGATATAAAAGAGGCTTCAAAGTACGGGGTTGCTTTACTGGATAATTCTGGTAAAGTAATTAAGTTTCAGGAAAAACCCGAGCGTCCTTTCAGCGATTTAGCTGCTTTCGGGGTTTACTATTTACCTAAAGAAAAGCTTAATCTGATAGATGTATTTTTGAAAGAAGTAGAAAAGAAAGATGTTCTTGGATGTTATTTTCAATGGTTAAGCAAGGTAGACAAGCTTTATGGCAATGTTCAAAAAGGCGGTTTATGGATAGATATTGGAGATAAAGAGCAATACCGGAAAGCAGAAATTATTGTGAAGAAAAACAGGAGGTTATTATGTCAAAGATAGAGAAGCGTTTTCTGACATCAGAGTCTGTTACCGAAGGTCATCCCGATAAGATGGCGGATTTGATTTCTGATGCTGTATTGGATGCTATCATAGATAAAGACCCTGATGGCCGTGTTGCATGTGAAACTCTTGTTACAACAGGGCTTGCTTTTGTGGCCGGAGAGATTACAACCGATACATATGTAGAGGTTCCTAAGATTGTAAGGAACACCATCAAGGAAGCCGGATATACGAAACCAGAATATGGATTTTCATACCAGACCTGTGCGGTTATAACAGCTATTCAAGAGCAGTCTAAAGATATTGCTCTCGGTGTCGATATCGGTGGCGCTGGAGATCAAGGCATGATGTATGGTTTTGCTGTCGATGAAACTCCTGAGTATATGCCGCTACCTATAATGCTTTCCCATAAGCTGGCAAGAAAATTGTCTGACGTTAGAAAAAGTAAAAAACTCAAATATTTAAGGCCTGACGGGAAGAGTCAGGTAAGCGTGGAATATCATAAAGGTTGCCCCAGCAGAATTAGCTGCGTTATTATAAGCGCTCAGCATAACCCGGGGATAAAGATTTCTAAGCTGAGGGAAGACATAGTTGAAACAGTAATAAAACCTGTTTTGCCTGCGGAGTATTTTGATAAGAAGACTCAAATTTTCATAAATCCTACCGGCAGGTTTGTAATCGGAGGTCCTCAGGGCGATACCGGTCTTACGGGGAGAAAAATAATGGTAGATACTTACGGTGGCATAGTTGGCCATGGCGGCGGGTGTTTTTCCGGTAAAGACCCTACGAAAGTAGACCGTTCCGCAGCCTATATGGCCAGGTATATCGCAAAGAATATTGTTGCTTCCGGGATAGCTAAAAGATGTGAGGTCCAGCTTGCATATGCTATAGGCGTCGCAGAGCCTGTTGCAATTATGTTAAACACATTAGGCACTTGTAAGATAGAGGAGGATAAAATTGTAAAGGCAGTAAGGGAGATATTCTCTTTAACCCCGCGGGGAATTATAAAAAGCTTGAAGCTGCGTCGGCCTATATTTAAAAATACAGCATGCTATGGACATTTTGGCAGAGATGAAGCCGGATTTACATGGGAATATCTGGATAAAGTTGAAGATATCAAGAAAGCTTTGAGGGTGAAATAATTATGGATTATTTAATTAAGGACAAATCGCTTGCCGGTGAAGGCAAAAGAAGAATTGAATGGGCCCAGCAGTCTATGGCCGTCCTTTCGAATATAAAAGATGATTTTGGAAAGAAAAAGCCTTTAAAGGGAATAAAAATTGCCGCCTGTTTGCATGTTACTGCCGAAACTGCCAATCTCATGCTGGCTTTAAAGGCAGCTCGAGCAGATGTCATGCTTGCAGCTTCAAACCCGCTTTCAACGCAGGATGACGTGGCGGCGGCGTTAGTCAAGCACCACGGTATCCCTGTATTCGCTAAGAAAGGAGAGACTAATAAGGAGTATTATTTTGCTATTCAGAAGCTAATGGGTTTTAAACCCCATATCCTGGTAGATGACGGTGCGGATTTAATATCAGAGGCGCATAAGAAAAAATTTAAGGTTATAGGCGCTACTGAGGAGACAACAACCGGGGTAAACAGATTGAAAGCTTTGGAGGCAAATAAAAAATTACAGTTTGCTGTTATTGCGGTAAACGATGCATATACAAAATGCCTTTTCGATAATCGTTACGGCACTGGACAATCCACCATAGACGGTATTTTAAGAGCAACGAATATGCTTTTATCCTCTAAAGTTTTTGTCGTATCAGGGTATGGCTTTTGCGGCAAGGGCGTAGCAACAAGGGCTCGCGGGATGGGCTCCAAGGTCATTGTTACAGAAGTCGATGCAGTGAGAGCCTTAGAGGCATATATGGACGGTTTTCAGGTTATGAGCATGAAAGAGGCTGTAAAAAATGGCGATGTTTTTGTAACCGTAACAGGGAACAAATCTATAATCAGCAAAGAACATTATCTTTTAATGAAGGACGGTGCTGTAATAGCAAATTCAGGGCATTTTAATGTCGAATTAAATTTAGGAGATTTAGCATCTATTTCGCGCACGAAAAAAAAGGTGCGTGAAATGGTGGAAGAATATAGATTGCGTAACGGAAAGAAAATATTTGTTCTTGGAGAAGGCAGGCTTATAAATTTGGCTGCTGCAGAAGGACATCCGTCTTGTGTTATGGATATGAGTTTTGCCAATCAGGCGCTGGCCTGTCAGTATCTTTTAAAAAACAGGTTGCACTTAGAAAATAAAGTTTATAGAGTTCCGGAAGAGATAGATAGGCGTATTGCTAAAATGAAGCTTAAATCTCTCGGCATTAAGATAGATTTATTAACTAAAGAACAGAAAAATTATATTTCATCCTGGGAAGA
>CAZAPE010000003.1:9642-32375 GCA_964487065.1 uncultured Planctomycetia bacterium
ATTATCTCAAATACACTATCTGCGCCAATCGTTTTTAAAAATCTGTGTTCATCTGTGAGGTAGATTAAATGGAAAAGATAGCTTTATTAACTTCAGGCGGTGATGCTCCTGGAATGAACTGTGCAATAAGGAGTATTGTCAGGTATGCTACACCAAAAGGAATAAAAATAATCGGTGCTTTATCCGGATATCAAGGGCTTGTAGAAAGTGATTTTATCGAGCTCTCTGGGCGCAGTGTCAGCAATATAATATCCCGTGGCGGAACTATTTTAAAAACAGCACGTAGCCAGGATTTTTTTACAAAAGAAGGCAGAAAAAAAGTATATGATAATTTAACCAAAGAAAAAATAGATTCATTTATAGTTATCGGAGGAGACGGATCGTATCGTGGAGCTATTCAATTCCACGAAGAATTCAATTTCCCCGTGGTAGGGATACCGGGCACAATAGACAATGATATTAACGGTACTCAGATGACTCTAGGTTTTGACACGGCACTTAATACAGCTATGGATGCTATTGATAAAATAAAAGATACCGCAACCAGTATGGATAGAATATTTTTAATAGAAGTTATGGGTAGGAATTCCGGCGCAATAGCTGCCCATTCAGCGCTCTCCGGAGGGGCTGAAGATATTATAATACCAAACGGCGACAATGAGATAGGCTCTATTATAGAAAAGATAGATATAGGCCGTAGCAAGGGGAAGAAGAGCTGGATTATTATAGTCGCAGAGGGCGCCGGCGAGGCAAAATCTTATGCCGAGCTTCTTGGGAGCAGTGTTGCTAATGTCAGAATAACGGTTATAGGGCATATTCAAAGAGGCGGCTCTCCTTCTGCTTTCGATAGATTTCTTGGTGCTTTAATGGGAAAGGCCGCTGTGGATGCCCTTTTGGAAGGTAAAAATAGCCATGCTATCGGTTGGGTGAATAACCAGGCTATAGCTTATCCGCTAAAGGAGGCCGCAAAACCTAAAAACGAAGATTTTAGTTACCTGCATGAGTTGATTCATATTCTCACCTGAAAACTTCTCTATCGCGAAATAACTTTAAACAAAAGATAGCCTCCAAAAAAAAGGAAAAATATATTTGCAAATGATGCTCCCAATAACGGAGGCAGAAAGCCGATTTTTCCCAGCGAATACGTAAAAGCGTCAATTGTATAATAGCCAAATCCTATAATTAAAGCTATTCCGAGGCCTTTCAATAGGCTTGCCTGTCGTGATTTTAAACCTACAAATAATCCTAGCAATAAAAGAACTATGTTCGTGAATGGGTAGGAGAGTTTATGGTAGAGCTCAACAGAGATTCTTCTTACTACCTCATCGCTGACACCGCGGAAGTTTGATATTTTTTTAAGAAGCGATTTAAACGGTTGGTAAGTTATTTCGGTATCATAAGCGAGCAGTTCCTCCGGGGTTTCTGTAAGGTCATACTCTTTTTTACTTAAAGCTACGACTTCTTGAAGGGCTGTATTTTCGGGATCGAGCTTTGCAATTACAAGGTTATATAGTATCCATTTGCCTTTAACATACTGTGCGCTTTCGGCTGTTATTTTGTAGAGGACCTTTTTGTCGATATTCTGCTCTAAAATGACAACAGTATTAAGGAGTCTCTCTCCAGGATAAAATTCTTTAGCGAAAATTATCCTATTGCCTTCGGCATAAAAAGTAACATTTTTATAGAGCTTTTCTTTGAGCCTTCCCTCAAAGATCTCTTCTGTGTTCTTTAATTTTTGATAGGCAAGCGGAATCAGTTCTTCCTGATTCCAAAATGCAAATGCAACCAGGAGCAATGCAAATGCAAAATAGGGTTTTAATATTGTAAAGTAGCTGATTGCCGATGATCTCATGGCAACGATCTCATTATACTTGTTCATCTTGGTAAGCGAATAGATGGCTGCCACAAGAAGGCATAGCGGGATAATTTCGGATATTATCCTGGGAAAAGAGTAGAAGTAATATGCTATTATCGTCTCGAAAGCTATCTTGTTTTTTATGATATGGTCAAGCTTTGTGGAAAGGTCGACTATTACATATATACTGCTAAGCAAAATGAAGCAAAATGAGAATGGAGATATTATTTTAAGCAGTATATATTCTTCTATTTTGCGCATTATTTAACCTTATCCATTCTGGAATAAAAGTAAAGACCTAAAACAAATATAGTTACTGTTGGTATCCAGTGCCCGATAAGAGGGGAGATCTTTTTATTTAAAATCATGCTTTCAGAGGCTACGAAGATAGTGTAATAAAGTATTATTATTAAAAGCCCTACCCCATAACCTATAGATTTCTCTCTACGCCTGCTTCTTATGCCTAAAGGAAGTCCGATAATTATGAAAGCAAGACAGCTGAAAGGCTGTGCGTATCTCTTGTGCATCTCCGAAACAAGATGCAGAGCTTCGATGTCGTTAGCCTCTTGTTCTTTGATATTTTCCTGCAACTCCTGAATTGTAAATTCCTCGGGTTTTTTATCTATTGTTACCTTTGTTTTGTCTTCCCCGAGGTTTAAGGTAATGATGTATTGTTTAAAGTTTAGCTTGTAAAACTTCTCCGGTTGCCGGGGATCTATCTCATCGCTTGTTCCGTTATAGAGTTTAAGCACTAACCCATTTGGGGTGATTTCTCCGATTTTTGCTTTTTCTGCTATAATTGTTCTCAATGTTTTATTTTCTTCGCTGACATATATTCTCACATCTTTTAATTCGTCCTTTTTCATCCCGTAAAAAATCAGAATATGGTTTTTAAAGCTTTTAATTGTAGTTCCGGGCTCAAGATATGCTGTTGGGTTTTTCCTGCCGATATTAAACATTATTTCCCGCGCTTTATAGTGAGTATATGGCAGCACTTGATCCATAAATATAAGAGATATAAGGCTGAATATTATTCCCAACATAAGGAAAGGGAGCGATATCCTTTTGCAGGATATTCCGCTTGCTTTCAATGTCACTATTTCGTTATCTGCGGCTGCCTTGCTGAAAGATAACAATGTCGCTATCAGAGTCGAAATAGGTACTGTATAAACAAGGCTGAAAGGTATCATCATAAAGAACAAGCTTATGACATCTACGGGACGGACTCCCTTATTTATTATAAGGTCAACCAGTTTTACCAGATTTCCTATGGAAAAGGTCATGGTAAATACGCCCAATGATATAAAAAATGAAGAAATCCACTCTTTCAGGAAATATATCCGTATCAGGCGCATTTATCCTCCAGCGATAGCAAAAACAACCGTTTCTGCATTGTATTTTCTAAATTCTTTTACGCACTCTTTTGCGGTTGATGCTGTTGTAATTATATCATCAATCAGCAGAACTCGTGAGCCTGGAATAATATTTTTAAATCTTTTGTTTATAAGGAATGCTCCCTTTACATTTTTTCTGCGTTCTTCTACGGAAAGCCGGTTTTGCGGTTTTGTATAAATTTTTCTTGATAGTGCATTTTTTAATAAAGGTAGACCTGTCTTTTTGGCCAATTGTTTTGCTAAAAGATATGCTTGGTTGAATTCCCTTTCTCTTTGTTTTCTGGGATGCAGAGGCACGTAGGAGATATAGTCAATTCTTTCAAATGGTGTTATGTATTCTTTCCAAAAAGCGTATAATTCATTAGCGAAGAAATTTAAAAGGTTTAACTGTCCTTCGTATTTTAATTTATGTAAGCCTTCTTTTATTACCCCCGTATATTTGAATATATAAAATATTTTAAAGGTATCCTTTTTTTCTAAAAGGCACTTTGCGCATATAAAATCAAAGGAAGGAGTATCCTTTATGGAGCGGCCGCATTTTTTACAAAACGGAGGCCGGTTATATTCCTTATTCTCAAGGCACCTTGAGCAAATCGGGATGTTGTTTTTGGGGTCAATTCTACTATAACAAAATATACAAAAGTACGGTTGTATTAGCTGATTTAGGGCGGCCATAGTAACACTTAATAAAGTGTGCATTTTCAACCAATATTATATATAAAAATAATACATATGGCAATTTGACAGCGGGGTATTAAATGGTATACTTTATAAAGGAGGACTAAAAAACTGGAGTTCGGATTCATAGATTTAGTAGTAGTTGCGTTAGCTATTCTGGGATACAGATATGGTTCCAGAAAAGGGCTGTTTTTGACGCTCTATAACATTGCGGCTTTAATTGCAGGAGTATTCATGTTTTATAGATTAAGTGGTTTATTGAAGTTGTTGGCGGATAAGTTTTTCCCCAACCTTGTCTATAGCTTGGGGTTGTTTATTGCGGTTCTTTTTATGGTTTTGGTTTTCAGGCTATTTTTGCTGATCGTATATAGGTTTATAGACACTAAGCCTGCCCTAGGCTCCCTGGGGATTTTGGCAGGAATAGCGGGATTAATCTATATTTTGCTTTGGGCATCTGTATTGTTGAAGAGCTTACATTACTTAAACATTGAAGCGGTAAGGAATGTTATTTCAGGCAGCTTTAGCGCTAAATACATTCTGCCTTTACCTTTGTTTATATATAAAATAATTGTCGGCATAGGCACTAAAGTGTTTGTTCTTAAGGTGCAGAGCTAAAAATGCGGGGTTTACCTCAGGAGGTGTAATAGTATGAAGTTGAAAGATCTTTATGCGAATATTGTAAGGGTCGGAATTGAAAAGGATCCTCGCGGCAAGAATTATGTTTTTGAGGCTCTTAAAGAAGCCAAAAAGTCTTTTGAAGAGCTTCCGAAAGCAGAAAAACGATTTTTTGATTCAGAAAGTCTTAATAATCCTTACGGAGATACAAGGATTCTATGGGGTTCAGGAGAAAAGGAAGTAAAATCTGTTTTAATAGGAATAGATATGGAGGCGGGTGAAATAATTTTGGCAGACAGACTAAAGGAGAAGGGCGAAAGAATCGATTTAATCCTTTCTCACCATCCTGAAGGTGTGGCTTTGGCTAATCTTAGTCAGGTCATGGGAATGCATGCGGATATTCTTACAAGCGTTGGTGTACCTGTTAGTGTTGCAGAGTCGATACTTGCGACGAGAATACAGGAGGTGGAAAGAAGGCTTATGCCTGCAAATCATATGCGTAGCATTGATTTTGCCAGGATTTTAGATATCCCGTTTATGTCTGCGCATACGGTAGCTGATAACTGCGTAATGACTTATCTGACAAAATTGTTTCAGACTAAAAAGCCAAAGAGACTGGGCGATATCATTGATATTCTTTTGGAAATTCCTGAATATGAAGCGGCGGCTAAGCATAAATCAGGGCCTAATATATTGGTTGGAAATAAAAAGAGTAGGTGCGGCAAAATACTTGTAGATATGACAGGGGGTACCGAAAGCGCTAAAGAAATTTTTGATAATTTGGTCAAAGCAGGAATCGCAACTTTTGTGTGTATGCATCTTTCTGAGGAGCACTTCAAGAAGGCCCAAGAGGCGAAGATAAATGTTATTATCGCAGGGCATATAGCTTCTGATACTGTTGGTTTGAATTTATTGTTAGATGAAGTAGAGAAGAAAGAGAAGTTAAAGTATATAGAATGTTCCGGATTCAGGAGGGTAAAGAGGTAATATGGCAATTCCAGAAAATATAATAAACGAAATCAGGGAGAGGGCGGATATAGTGGAAATAATAGATTCCTATATCCACCTGAAAAAAACCGGGAGGAATTTTAAGGCTCTTTGTCCTTTTCATCCTGAAAAGACATCCTCTTTTGTGGTCAGCCCTGAAAAACAGATTTTTCACTGTTTCGGCTGTGGAGAGGGTGGAAATGTGATACATTTTCTGATGCGCTATCAGAACACCAGCTTTGTAGAGGCGGTAAAACAGCTTGCTTCTATGCTCGGCGTAGAAATCCCGGAGCAGGAGACAAATACAGATTCAAAGAGGTTGTTAGATTTAAATAAGATAGCCTCGGATTTTTATTTTAAACAGCTTTTTTCTAAAGCCGGGTCGAAATGCATGCAATATCTTAAATCCCGCGGCATAAGCGAGGAAACTATTGAAAATTTCCAGCTTGGTTATGCGGCAGACAGCTGGGATTCTTTAAGCCAATATTTGATTTCCAAGGGCTATAATTATGAATTTCTTCAGAAAGCAGGGTTAAGCGCAAAAGCAAGAGAAGCAAAAAAGTATTTTGATATTTTCCGAGACAGGTTGATGTTTCCGATTTTTGACCATAGGGGCAAGGTTCTGGGATTCGGGGCCAGGGTTCTTTCGGAGGTAATGCCAAAATATCTGAATTCTCCCGAGACGATTGCGTATAAAAAAGGTAAAATTCTTTACGGGGTTAATGTTACGCTTACTCAAATAAAGAAAGAGCGCGTTGCAATAATCGTAGAAGGTTATCTTGATATGATTTCGCTATATCAGGCAGGGATAGAGAATGTAGTCGCCTCTCTTGGGACTGCTCTAACGCAGGATCAGGTTAGGTTTTTAAAGAAATATACTGATGAAATAATAATAATATATGACGGGGATAAGTCTGGCCAAATTGCATCATTAAGAAGTCTGGATATTGTATTTTCATCCGGTATCAAGGCTAAGGCTGTAGGACTTCCTTTAGGTTATGACCCGGATAGTTTTATAAAAAAGATAGGTAAGATTGAGTTTTTGAAACTGATTTTCGAGCGGAAAGAAATTTTTGACTATAAATTGGATACGCTTATCAGTATTTACGGTAAAGACTCTTTGGACTCGCGGATTAAGATCGTAAATGAGATGTTTTTATCATTAAATGAAATGGAAGATTATCTGCTTAAATCAGAATATATGAAAAAACTGTCAAACAAGCTGGGTTTTGATGAAAAAGTTCTCTGGGAACAGTTCAATGTTAAAGTAAAAAGATCTTCAGAACCAAAAATGGATTCAAGAACTATCGCCAGAAACAAAAATTATACACCTGTTGAGGCGACTTTAGTTTACATTATGCTCGATAGGAAGGAGTTGATACCGGAGCTTAAAAATATACTCTCTCCGCAGGAGTTTTTAACTCCGCAAATACAGAGTATAGTTGAAAAAATATATGCCCTATATCCAGATAATGAAAAATTAAAATTAGGTAATTTCATGAATCTGATTCCGGATGATGAGGCTAAGATATTGAGTGAAATAATGGCCGAAGACCTTGAATTTCAGGATGACATATTCGATAAATACCTTACGGAATGTATAACGAATATCAAAATTATGAGGATAAAGATGTATTGTAAATTTTTAGAAGAGGAAATAAAGAAAGCTCAAGCGGCGAGCGATATAAATAAATTAGGCGTTTTATTCAAGGAATTAAGTGAAATTAAGAAAAAAGAAATAGAAATATAGGAGACACAGGCCATGGCTAGGAAATTAAAAGAAAAAAGTTTAGAAAAATTGCTTTCATTGGGTAAAGCAAGAGGGTTTCTTACTTTTGATGAGGTAAACAGCCTCATACCCGATGAGATTATATCCTCAGAGGAAATAGACGATATTCTTACTATTCTGGGTAATGAGAATATAGAGATAGTCGATGCAGCAAAGGTAGAAATCCCGGGAAAAGAGATAGAAGAAAGCCATGATTCGCAGGAGCAGGAGCCGGAAAAAGAAGTTGCGCCTGTGGCAGCAGTGCACATAGAGGATCCGGTGCGTCTTTATCTTAAACAGATGGGGCAGGTGCCTCTTTTGACACGTGAGCTGGAAGTAGAGATTGCGAAAGAGATAGAAGAGAAAAAAGAAAATTACAAAGAAGCTATCTATAAATGTAAAATTGCAAAAACAGTTGCTCTTGAAATTATAGATTCTGTTCTACATGAGGAGTGCAGTTTTGAAGGGCACATAAACGAAGACGACAAATATAGTAGAGAGCAAAACTTAAAACGTTTGAATAAACTCGTTAAGAGGTTAAAGCTTTCCAAAAACGAAGAGTCTATTTACTTAATATTGAAGGATTTTGTTTTTACAAGTAGATCTCTTGAAGCGATGGTGGAAAAAATTGAAAATCATGTTCTGGAATTGGAAAAACTGCAAAGAAAGATTAAGTATATCCAGAAGAAGAGGAAGACGAAGAAAGTAAAAGATGAGATTCAGAGGTTAAAAAGAGAGGTAAAGAAAATAGAGCTTCTGTTTCGCGAATCGGATGTAATGATTAAAAGCAGACTTAATGATATTAAGAGTAAAGAAAGAGTATATATCGAGGCCCAGAGAAAGCTTATCGAGGCTAATTTAAGGCTTGTTGTCAGTATTGCCAAGAAATATACAAATAAAGGCCTATCATTTCTTGATTTAATACAGGAAGGAAATATCGGTCTTATGAAGGCGGTTGAAAAGTTTGAATATAGGAGAGGTTATAAATTCTCAACTTATGCAACCTGGTGGATACGTCAGGCTATAACGAGGGCAATTGCAGATCAGTCCCGGACTATAAGGATACCTGTTCATATGACAGAGACAATAAACAAACTTGTCAGAGTATCGAGGAATCTTGTCCAGGAACAGGGTCGCGAACCGACCCCGGATGAGTTAGCCCGGGAGTTGACGTTGCCTGTTGATAAAGTGAAGAATATTATCAAAATCGCACAGGAGCCTATCTCCCTGCAGACCCCGATAGGTGATGAAGGAGATACTCATTTTGGTGATTTTATAGAGGATAAAAAGGCTATATCTCCTGCTAATGCTACAGCATATTCCATGCTTAAAGAGCAATTTGAGGATGTTTTAGGTACGCTTACTGAGCGTGAGAAGTCAGTCCTTAAGTACAGGTTTGGTATTGGTGACGGTTGCCCCAGGACTCTTGAGGAAGTTGGTAAAATGTTCCGCGTAACCAGAGAGAGAATCAGGCAGATAGAGGCAAAAGCGCTTAGGAAACTGCGCCATCCCATAAGGTCGCGCAAACTGCGCAATTTCTTAGACCTTGCTATAAGCGAAGAACGGACGCCTGTTTAATTTAAAAGTATATATGTTGTATTTAATTATTCAGGTAGTGTTTTTTCAAAAAAAGATATCGATAGTCGCTGAATCTAATTCTGACATTGTAAGAATTTTTTTGTCAAATTCAATATTGCCGAAATTCTCTACGAGAAAAGATAGCGGTCTTTCAATGATGATAAGAACAGATTTTTAGCTGCTATTATAGCGCTATTAATTGCATCGAAATCCCAGGCATCAGGTTCTTGAGGGATGGAAGATGGGAAAATTCCGTTGAATTGCTCGTTCGCAGCGACGAAATCATCATCAAGTTCATTTTTAATCAAGAAGTCAACCATATGGATAGCTATATATTTAACTCCGGGGCCTAAAGTCCCGATTATATTATTAGAAAGATTTTTATTATCTTTAAAAGAGTTGCCGTCTATCGCCACTAATAGAGGTTTCTTTTTATTAATTCTCCGCGCAACTGTATCTCTAACATTTTCAAATACTCCTTTGGTATAACATCCTTTTTGTTTTTACGCGGATTCTTCGTGTTTTTGTTTTTGATTTATTCAATATCTTTGGATATTGAATCGAGTAGTTTAAAACGGGCTATAATAAAAATATACCTAAAAAAATAAGCGTACTTTTTAATAAGTTTTCTTTTATAAATCATTAAATCGCTCTTCTTAAGTAGGAATCTTTAGACATATATGTATCTTTCTCTCTTAATATAAATATTCTATAACTAATTGAGATTATAAAGTTTAGGTGATAACAGTTTCCAATTTGATTGACATTTTCTGTTAAAATTATATAATCAGGGCATATCGCAGTTAGTTTTTAAGCCTGCAATACAAAAAACATAAAGCAAGGAGTTAATATGACAAAGATGACCATTGAAGAGCTCGACCTGAAAGGCAAGAGAGTTCTCATGCGTGTAGATTTTAACGTTCCTTTAACGCCGGATTTAAAAATTTCTGATGATACAAGGATACGCGCAGCGCTTCCTACTATAAAATATGTCTTAAATAATGGGGCAAAGGTCATTCTGATGAGCCATTTAGGGAGGCCAAAGGGAAAAATTGTTTCTGATATGCGCTTAACCCCTGTTGCTAAGAGACTTTCCGAATTACTTCAAATGGAGGTTAAGATGGCATCGGATTGTATCGGAGAGGAGGTTAAAAAGGATGTATCCGCACTTAAGGCCGGCGATGTTCTGCTCCTTGAAAATGTACGTTTTTATAAAGAGGAGACCGATAATGACCCTGAATTTGCAAAGAAACTGGCTTCTCTGGGAGACGTTTTTATAAACGATGCTTTTGGTTCCTCACACCGTGCCCATGCTTCAGTGGTGGGGGTTGCGGATTATTTGCCTGCCGTATGCGGATATCTTTTAAAGAAGGAGATTGAATATTTCGATAAGATATTAAATAAACCCGAAAAGCCTTTCTATGCTATTTTAGGGGGAGCGAAGGTATCAGATAAGATTGCTGTTATAACAAATCTTCTTAATATTGCCGATAAGATATTCATAGGCGGTGGTATGGCATATACTTTCTTGAAAGCAAAAGGGTTTAAAGTAGGGGCTTCCAAGCTTGAAGAGGATAAGATTGAGGTAGCTAATCAGATCATGAGCCAGGCAAATAAGCAGGGCAAAAAAATAATTCTTCCCTTGGATCATATTGTAGTAGATGAAATTCTAGCTAGCTCAGCAACAGAAGAGGTTGGGCTGGAAATACCTGAGGGTATGATTGCAATTGATATCGGACCAAAGACAGTAGAGCTTTTTAAAAAAGAGCTTTCCGACGCAAAGACAGTTGTCTGGAACGGGCCTCTGGGCATATTTGAAATAGATGCTTTCTCAAAAGGTACCAGAGCAATTGCAGAGTATCTCTCAGGAGTTAATGCGGTAAAAGTAATAGGCGGCGGGGATACTGCGGCATGTATTGAAAAGTTAAATCTTGTAGATAAATTTTCACATATTTCAACTGGCGGTGGTGCGTCGCTTGAATATTTAGAGGGTAAAATTCTGCCCGGAATAAAAGTGTTAAAGGAGAGATAAATGCAAAGAGAGATTATATTTGCCGCTAACTGGAAGATGAACAAAACTATTTCAGAAGCGTTCCAGCTTGCCAATAGTCTGAAACGCGTTTTATTGGAAATGAAGGAGTGTAGAATTGTTGTCTGTCCGCCGTTTACGGCTTTATCTTCAGTTAGAGATGCTATTTTAGATACCGAAATAAATCTCGGCGCACAGAATATTTACTGGGAAGAATCCGGAGCTTATACCGGAGAGGTATCTGCTGCTATGGCCGCTGATTCGGGTTGCGAATACGTTATAGTAGGCCATTCAGAAAGGCGCAAATATTTTCATGAAGACGATAAGAGTGTAAACAATAAACTGAAAGCAGCATTAAAAAACGGACTTTCAGCGATATTCTGTATCGGCGAAACTCTTGAGGAAAGAAAAGCAAATAAAACTATTCCTTTGATCGAGTCTCAAATGCTTGGAGGATTGGAAGGTATTTTAGCAGCAGAAATTAAAAACATAATAATTGCTTATGAGCCGGTATGGGCGATAGGGACCGGGGTAAATGCTACCCCCCAGCAGGCGGAAGAGGTCCATGCTTTTATCCGCGCTAAAATTTCCAAACTTTACGGGCCAAATGTATCAGATCATATTTCCATACTTTACGGAGGAAGCGTTAAGCCTGATAATATAGATATGCTTATGGCTGAAGTTGATATTGACGGTGTACTTGTAGGTGGTGCGAGCCTCAAGGCGGAAGATTTTATACAGATAGTAAATGGTGGTTTAAGCGCAAAAAATAAAGGGAGGTAAGTAAATGTATGTATTTTTTATAGTAATTTATCTTATCGTCTGTATTTTGCTGGTCTCAGTAATTCTTATGCAGAGCGGTAAAGGCGGAGGATTAACAGAAGCATTAGGAGGAGCTTTTCAATCTGTTTTTGGTCCCAAGGTTACAAACGTACTTGTAAAAGCGACTGCGGTTCTTGCAATTCTTTTCCTTCTTCTGAGCCTTATCCTGACAAAGATGTCTACCTTAAAAAGCAGGTCTCTTATTGATAGGGTATCGCAAGAAAGTCCCAAAGAGACTCAATGAGAATATTATTAATATTCCTTTTTTTTCTCGCTTGCGCTAAAGAGAATATTAATACTGTTTCTGGCGAAAATAAAGATTCAAAGTATGGAGGAACTATTTATTTTTCAGGAACAGACCCAAAATCGTTCAATCCCATCGTTGCTCAAGAAACTTCAACATCGGCTATAACAAACCTTATTTTTGAAGGATTAACCAGAGTAAATGCTATTACTCTTGAAGTGGAGCCGAATCTGGCTTCTTTATGGGAGGTGGATAGATCAGGAAAGATATGGATATTTCACATCAGAGAAGATGTTCTCTGGAATGACGGACAGCCTTTTGGGGCTGACGATGTAGTTTTTACTTTTAATGAACTTATTTATAATCCCAATATCCCCTCAAGCACATCAGATGTTTTAAAAATAGACGGAAAACCTTTTTTAGTTGAAAAGGTAGACGATTATACAGTTCGGTTTACCTTGCCCTCTACTTATGCGCCTTTTCTTATGGCCATGGGTACGGAGATTTTACCGAAGCATATTTTAGAAAATACAGTAAGAGAAGGTAAGTTTAATAATGCCTGGATGCTTGACGCTAATCCTGCAAGTATTGTCGGGACAGGACCTTTTAAATTAAAGAAATATATCCCCGGCCAGAGAATAGAGCTTATAAGAAATGACTATTACTGGAAGAAGGATGCTTCCGCGGGCAATCTTCCTTACGTAGATGCGGTTAAGTTTCTGGTTGTGCAGAATCTTGATATAGCATTGCTTAAATTCTTAGATGCAGAGATAGACTATTATTTCTTGAGAGGCCAGGATTATGCCATTCTAAAGCCCGAAGAGAATAAGAAGAATTTTAAAATATATCAGTCAGGAGCCGCATTCGGATCCTATTTTTTAACCTTTAATCAAAACAAAGGCAAAAATGAAAAAACAGGGGTTTCTTATGTTGACACAAAAAAACTTGCCTCGTTTTGCGATAAGAGGTTTCGACAGGCCGTGGCCTATGCTTTAGACAGACAGGCGCTGATAGACATTGTCTTAAATGGATTTGGTTACCCTCAATACGGACCTACATCTCCAAGTTCAGGGTATTTTTTCAATTCCCAGGTAAAGGAGTATGGTTATAATATCTCGCAGTCAAAAGAGCTGCTTTCTGAATTGGGGTTTTATGATGCAGATCAAGACGGGATACTTGAAGATAGAGATGGAGTTGAGGTTTCGTTTAACCTGTTTACAAATGCGGAGAATACCGACCGCGTTAAGATTGCTGAAATTATAAAGAATGATCTAAGTAGAGTAGGTATCAAAGTAAACTTCCTTCCTTTGGAGTTTAATAATATAGTTGCCAAGATTTCCGCTACCTATGATTGGGAAGCTATCGTTTTAGGTTTTACCGGCGGCATAGAGCCGCATTTTAGTAGCAATGTCTGGCTTTCAAGCGGACATCTGCACATCTGGTCGCCTCGTCAGCAGGCTCCTGAAACGGAATGGGAAAAAGAGGTAGATGACATATTTATAAAAGGCGTTCAGGTCCTTGACCGCGCAAAGCGCAAGAAATTATATGACCGCTGGCAGCTGATAGCATCGGAAGAGCTTCCGCTAATATATACTGTGCTTCCTGAGAGTATGTATGCCCTGCGCAATAGGTTTGGCAATATCAATCCCAGCCCTTATGGCGGGGCGTTTCATAATATAGAAGAAATTTATATTTTGAAATAGATGAAATTATAAAAAAGAATAGATGATATCGTACATTTTAAAAAGGTTTCTTATCGCAATCCCGCTCCTTCTGGTGATTTCATTTGTTACATTTCTCTTTATCAATCTTGCCCCGGGAAATTATTTTGACCAGTTGCGCATGAATCCTCAAATCTCAGAAGAGACGATAAATAAATATGTCACTCTTTATCAGCTTGATAAATCGCTATCTATTCAGTATTTGTCCTGGTTAAAGAGATTAGCGCATTTTGATTTCGGGTATTCCTTCACCTACAATATACCTGTAAAGCGGATTATAGGTATGCGGATTTTTAATACCCTTTTGCTTACGCTATCTTCTTTTCTGTTTACCTGGATAGTGGCGCTTCCTTTGGGGGTTATTGCTGCCCTTAGAGCGGAAAAGTTCTGGGATAAATTAATATCGTTTCTCTGTTACTTTTTTCTTTCGCTGCCGACGTTTTTCCTCGCTTTTCTATTTTTGTACTTTGCATATATATTGGGCGTATTGCCCCTTGGAGGTATGGCTGCCGCTAATTTTGAAGAACTCTCTTTCTGGGGCAAGTTTTTTGATGTTCTAAAACATCTCCTGATACCGATGCTTGTAATATCGTTAGGCTCAATAGCTGCTCTGGTGCGGATAATGCGCGGCAATTTGCTAGAAGTTTTACAGGCAAATTATATACTGGCACTACGGGCAAAGGGTATTAATGAGAACAGGATTGTTTACATCCATGCCTTAAGAAGCGCCATTAATCCGTTAATAACTATTTTCGGATATCAAATTTCAGGACTTTTATCCGGCGCGGCGTTAACAGAAATAATATGCAACTGGCCGGGTCTTGGCTCTTTAATGTTATCCAGCGTGCGTAGTCAGGATTTATATCTTGTCATGGGAACGATGCTTATTTCATCTTTGATGCTTATAATAGGCAATCTCGTTGCTGATATACTGCTTGCATTCTCTGATCCGAGGATAAGGGTAAAATGAAAATGCTATTTCGTCACAGACGCGGTTTTTTAGCTTTAATCATGCTGATCTTGCTCTATTTTCTGGGAATATTCGCTTCCTTTTTAGCCCCGTATCATTATGCTACAGAGGATAGAGTATATTCCTATGCGCCGCCGACGAAGCTCCATTTCATAGATAAAGAGCATAAATTTCATTTTATTCCTTTTGTGTATAAATATAAGTTCTATCTCGATGAGAATAAAAGAAGAATTTATTCTCCCCAGGAAGACAAAGCATATAGTATAAAATTATTTTCTCCTGGCGATAAATATAAATTTCTTGGTCTTATAAAAACAAATATACATCTATTCGGTATCGATAGTGAAGCTAAAATATACCTTTTCGGAGCCGATTCAAGGGGGAGGGACCTATTTTCGCGCATCCTTTACGGGGCGAGGATATCTTTATCAATAGGGCTTATTGCCGTTGCGATTACATTCTTTTTCGGTCTTATTATAGGAGGCGTTTCCGGATATTTTGGCGGAAAAATAGATAATATTCTGATGCGGGTTTGCGAGATGATAATGCTTGTGCCAAGCTTTTATCTCCTTTTGGCATTGCGTTCTTCATTTCCGCCCGAGATCGGAACCGTAAAAATTTATTTTCTAATAATAATAATACTTTCGTTTATCGGTTGGGCATCGCTTGCGCGTGTAATCCGTGGTATAGTTCTTGGATTGCGCGAGAAGGAATTCGTTATGGCAGCCCGGGCAATTGGGCTATCGCATTTTAGGATTATACTAAAGCATATTTTGCCTAATACCGCATCCTATACTCTTGTGGCAATAACATTATCAATACCCGGCTATATACTGGGTGAATCGGCCTTAAGCCTTCTTGGTCTCGGGATTCAAGACCCGGTGCCAAGCTGGGGTAATTTACTTACCGAGGCGATGGCTATTGCGCAGATTAAATTCTATCCTTGGATATTATTGCCGGGATTTTTTATATTTTTAACCGTTATGTCTTTTAATATGCTCGGAGATGCTCTTCGTGATATATACGACCCTAAGAAAAGAAAAGCATGATGAGAGAGATTTTAAATATTAAAAACATGAATGTTTATTTTAAAAAAAATAGATCTTTATTGCGTGTAGTCTCAGATGTATCTTTAACTCTTCGGGAATCTCAGATTATCGGTATTGCCGGTGAGTCAGGGTGCGGTAAAACTGTGAGCATGCTATCTTTAACGAAACTCTTGCCGCAAGATATCTGCGATGTTAGCTATGGGAGTTACAGGGCAAATAATATAGAAGTTGAGCCTAAGCAAATACCTTTTTTTCGGGGCCGGTTTATCTCGTATGTTTTCCAGGATCCTGTTGTGAGTCTAGACCCTATGTTTACTATAGAGAGTCAGCTTCGAGAGGTTTTTGTTTCAACAAAAAGAGATGAGATTGACGAAAAAGATATGCTGGAACTGTTTTTGAGCACTGGCTTAAATGAGCCGGAGCGCATTTTAAGGGCTTATCCGCACCAGCTCTCAGGAGGCGAGGCGCAGAGAGTTGCCATTGCTCTTGCTCTTGCTTCAAATGCGAAAATACTCATAGCCGATGAGCCGACTACGGCACTGGACGCTAATTTAAAAAAAGGCATATTAAATCTGTTGCGGGATTTAAAAGAGAAAAATAATTTGAGCATATTTTTTATCTCCCATGATTTAAATCAGGTATTTTATATTGCAGATAGAGTATGTGTTTTCTATGCCGGCAGGATAGTTGAGATCGCAGACACTAGGATAATAAAAAAATCCGCATTACATCCCTATACTATAGCTTTACTTAAATGTGTGCCCTCAAGAAAGACAACCTCGCTTTATCAGATATCCGGTAAAGGTCCGAGCTTTAAGGATCTGCCTTCAGGATGTAAATTTTATCCCCGTTGTGAGAGGGTTACTGATGCATGCCAGAAGGAAGAGCCGGGTCTTCTGGAGGTAAAAAGGGGACATTTTGTAAGATGTTACAGGTGGGAAAATGGAAAAATTGCTTGAATTAAAAAATATATCTAAAACTTATAATGTTGGCGGAGCCTTTCTTAAGTCCAAGGGCAAGGTAGAGGCGCTAAGGGGTATAAATTTCAATGTTGCAGAGGGCGAAACAGTTGCAGTTATAGGGGAATCAGGATCCGGGAAATCCACCCTTGCTCTTATTTTAATCGGATTATTAGATCCCGATAGCGGCCAGGTCTTGTTTGAGGGTGAGGATATACTTGCGGGCTATAAAAAAGATATTAAATTAAGAAGTAAGATTCAGATAATCTTTCAAGATCCCTACAATACTCTAAACCCCAGGTATAGAGTGTATGATACGCTCGCAGAGTCTCTTATTTTGCACAAAGTTAGGCGGGCGCAGGTTAAAGGTGAGGTTATAAAAATTCTTGAAAGCGTCGGGCTTACATCTGAATTTATTTATAAATATCCTCACGAATTATCCGGCGGAGAACGGCAGCGAATAGCCATTGCAAGAGCTCTTTCGTTAAAACCAAAGCTTCTTATAGCTGATGAGCCGACGTCGAACCTCGATGTGTCAATACAGGCGCAGGTTTTAAACTTACTTTTGGATATAAAGAAAAAAGAAAATTTAACGCTTATATTTATAACTCATGATATAAATATAGCTGCATTTATTTCCGAGAGGGCTATCGTATTATATAAGGGTGAAATTGTGGAAGAAGGAAAGAAGGAAGATATTTTCTCAAATCCAAAAGCTGAATATTCAAAATCGCTGCTTGATGCCAGCATGCTTTAAAATCCTGTCTGTTAGGTAAATAATACTTAAAACTTCCGTCAATTATCTATTGTAATAATGATGAAATTATGTTACAAAATATTGCTATGAAAGGAAAAGCGCACAAGCTTGGCAACGATATCAATACTGACTATATCATTTCAGGAAGGTATAAGTTTTCAATCACAGACCCCAAAGAGCTGGGGAAGCATATTTTTGAGGATCTAGACCCGTCTTTGGCAGCCAAAATAAAAGAAAATGATTTTATCATTGCTGGTGAAAATTTTGGCTGCGGCTCAAGCCGCGAGCAGGCTCCGCAGGCGCTAAAAGCAAAAGGAATAACTGCGGTTATTGCCAAGTCCTATGCGCGGATATTTTATCGTAACGCAATAAATCTCGGCCTTCTTGTTTTAGAAGCAGATACTGAGCAAATTGAAGATGGCGATACTCTAGAACTTAATCTAAAAGAGTCAAAAATAAAAATTGTAAATAAAAAGAAAGATATTGTATTTAAAGAAATACCTCCCTTTATGCAGGAGATTATAAAAGAAGGCGGGGTAGTTGCATACGTAAAAAAGAGGGGAGACATATAATGGCAGTGCCTGTGACATTAATACCTGGCGATGGTATTGGCCCTGATGTATCGGATGCGATGCGTGCTTGCGTTGATGCGGCCGGCGTTAAGATAGATTGGCAGATAGAGCGCGCAGGTAGTGATGTTATGGAGGAGTTCGGTACGCCGTTACCGGAGCGTGTTTTAGAATCTATCCGGAAAAACAAAGTTGCCATAAAAGGGCCTATCGTAACTCCTGTCGGGGGTGGATTCCGCTCTGTTAATGTTGAAATAAGAAAGCGCCTTGATCTTTATGCATGCGTGAGGCCCTGCAAGCTTTATAAGGGAGTGAAATCAAGATATGAAAATGTTGATATTGTTATAGTGAGGGAAAACACCGAAGATTTATATTCAGGTTTTGAGTTTAATCCCGAGTTTGGCGGGGAAGATGAGATCAAAAAGCTTCTAAAAGGATATTACAAATACGATCTACCTAAAAAATGGGCTGTAAGTTTTAAGCTTATAACTGAAATCGGCTCCAGGCGTATTGTTGATTTTGCATTTCGCTATGCCCGGGAAAATGGAAGAAAGCGTGTCACTGCAATACATAAGGCAAATATCTTAAAATTCTCTGACGGGCTGTTTCTGGAGGTAGCTCGCGAGGTTTCAAGAAAATACCCTGATATAGAGTTCTGGGAGTTGATAGTTGATAATGCCTGCATGCAGCTTGTAATGAGGCCCCAGGAACACGATGTATTGGTGCTGCCTAATTTATACGGCGATATAATATCTGATCTTTGCGCCGGCTTAGTAGGCGGTCTTGGGGTTGCTCCGGGCGCAAATATCGGTGATAAATATGCTGTTTTTGAGCCGACCCACGGTGCGGCGCCTAAATATAAAGGAAAAAACAAGGTCAATCCTACTGCTGCTATTCTTTCTGGTATGTTGATGTTAAGATATCTTGGATTTAAGGATGAAGCAGATAGGCTTGAAGCTGCAGTAGCAGAAGTTTTAAAAGAAGGGAAGTTTGTAACATATGACTTAAAACCCACCCGGGAAGACCCTACAGCCGTCGGCACTCGTGAAATGGCTGCTGCCATAATCTCCAAAATAAAATAGGGACAGCTACCTAATTAATAATTGACATAAATTCTCTTTTCTGTAAGAATATATTTATGCCGAGAGTAGCGCGGATAGTTATGCCTGAGTATCCTCATCATATTACCCATCGTGGAAATTATAAACAAATTATATTTAAAGATGAAGAAGATTTTATTTTTTATGCAAGTTTAATAACTAAGTATTCCAAAAAATACGGCCTTATGTTTTTAAGTTATACCTTAATGCCTAATCACGTCCACTTTATTGCAATTCCTGAAAATAGGGATTCATTAGCTAAAACATTTAATGTTACACAGATGACATATGCCCAACGTATTAACGAAAAAAGATCTGTTGCTGGACATCTCTGGGGGGATAGATTTTACTCTTGCATTTTAGACCCTTCCCATTTGTATAGAGCTGTAAGATATGTAGAAAGAAATGCTATTCGTGCTGGTTTAACTAAGAAGCCGTGGAGTTGGGAATGGTCGAGCGCTAGGGAGCATGTAGAAGGGAAAAAAGGTTTAATTCCTTTAGTAGATATTGCGGATTTTATTGAGGTAGCTGATTGGAAAAAATATCTCTACGAAGAAGATGATGATAAATATATTGAGGAGTTAAGAAAACATACAAAGTCGGGCAGGCCGACAGGGGAAACAGCCTTTATAGAGAAATTAGAAACCCTTCTTAATAGAAAACTTCTACTTAAAAAAAGAGGAAGACCTAAGAAAAATAGGTAGCTGTCCCTATTTTTGATTTAGTTGTTACTTGAAGGCGATGTTGTCTAAATAAATAGCGCCTTGGTTGTTGCCTACGTTATTACCTTCAAAGATAATAGCAATTTGCTCTAATTGGAAATTAGCAGGCAAAAGCGGTAGCAACTCATTTAGCGAAATTTCAATCGTCTGCCAGTTATTTGTTATATTATCTATCCCGAAAGAATAGTTTACCCCGTTAACACGAAGTTCTATTTTAATTTTATCTGGAATACCTATTGTATCATCACCTTTAATGTCGAAAGTCAATCTATCTGTTTTGTTTAAATTCAGATTGTCAGTCTTTATATACATTCCGTTAAATCCTCCCGGCTGCAGTTGATATTGAAGTCGCATTGCTCTGCCGTGCTCGGGGGTGTCTTCTACTATTCCAATATCAATATTACCGTTCGGTCCATCAACAGGTCCTATTTTACGCACAATGCTGTTTGGACGCGTGCCTTCTTCAAAAGTTGTAACAAGGTAATTTATATTAGGTATTACAACCGCCTCGTTTCTTAATGTACGGGCCTGGGCCAGAAGTGCCTGTGCATTTTGATACTCAGCGTCATAGTAAAGAACTTTCTGGAATGTCTTTATGGCATCTGAAAACCGAGATGCAGCAAGTTGATTTTCGCCTTCCTGATAAAGGTCCTCTAATTCTTGTGTAAAGAGATTGTTAACTTGAGTTTCTAATTGATTGAGATTAGGGAATCTCGTTTTTTGGTTATAAGTTGTAATTAAATCTTTTAAATAATCAAAAAGCACTTTTGCTTCTTCCCATTTGTTTTGAGCGATTTTATCGTTTATTAAGTTATAGACGTTGTCCATCTCAGTATTTATTTCAGCTTCTGTGAAGAAGGTTTCGTTTTGCATCAAGTTGGCTATATTTGCAAATTCTGCACTCCCTGCAAATAAGCCACGGATTGAATTATTGAGATTATTAGCTATTGCAGCTAAGGCTATACCCTGTAAAAGAGTTGAGTTAAGATAAATCCCTAGATCATTATTTACATCTATTGCATCAATTAAACCGAACTCAGATTGAATACTTCCGGGATACATACTTTCAAGAAGTGTTAGTAAATCTCCTCCATCGCCAGTTGCATTTAAAGAAAGCAAGAGCGTGTAAGGCGAAAGTATTCCCTCAGTTGGATATGGATTTACGCCGGCTCCTGAACCGAATTCACCGTATTCATATACATCGTTATAACACGGTGCTTCGCCCCAGAAAGGATAATCGTTTTGGATTGCCTGCAGTTTCTGTATTAAGACAGCTTTTTTGAAGTTAAGTCCAAATCCATTGGGCGATAGTTGTGCTTCATCAATAAAAAGAGATGGGAATAAGAACTCAAACAAACTTCCCCCGTAGCTTGCAATAACATCAATCCCGTAAACGTTTATTTTATTCCGAGCCAATGCTTGCCAATGTAAAGTTATCTCATTTCCGGATATATCACCTTTACCGATTGCAAGGTATGATATCAGGCGTGTTTCGGTATTTAATATTCCGTAATGGAAATTTGAAGGGCTAACTGTTCCGTTTCCTGAGTTATAGTCATAGCCTCCGTAAAAAAGATGAGCTGCATCATCATAGAAAAATCCTAAATCAATTTTGTTAATTAACTCATTTAAGTCATTGGCTAATGCAGGGGCTGCCTCGCGCGCTAAAATAAGCGCCATGACCAAATTTGCATTATCAATAGATGAGATAAACTTATTGAACGTTGCGGTTTTAGATGGCAGTTCGTAATAGTTAAAGAAGTACATTTTCCCTGCAAATTCACCTGTAGTAGGGCTATAAGTTTGCAATGAATATAAAGAGTTTATCAATTGAGTTAAAACTGCGTTAAATTCCTGAGCTGTTAATTTATCCAGCTTGTATAGCGATACCAAGGATACAATATACATTCCGATGTCGGTTATTGAGGTATAATTGGGCTGGTAAACATTACCATCTTCTGTAAAGCTTATCCAGCTGTAGGGAAGACCTGTTTCGGGGTCAATGCCTGTTCCTTCCGTAAAGTATTGTAAAATGTTTTCAGAAGTAGCATATAAAAAAGAAGCCAGGGTTATGCCCTGGCTTAAAGAATCAATTATTTTCTGGATAGCCGCTTCAAGTCCCAGGCCTTGTTCGTTCATAAGTCGGATAACTTCACTTGACCAGAATGAAACAATTCCTGAATCTGCAGGATTGAATAGATCAAGCGTTCTGCCTTCGCGCGCTTCGACATAGGGCAGTAGGCGCTTCCAGATATACAGGCCCCTATTGACTGTCTCCACCCCTCCGGAAGTCGCCTCATTCGCCCAATATGTTATGAATCCGTTATCGTTATAATTATTATCAAAGAAATCAACCTTGCCAATAAGTTCTTCTATTTCAGGGGTGCCGTTGTTATCCCAGTCGCTGTTTAGAATAAGCTTCATATTAATAAGTAATGTTTTCGTTACTGCAACTCCGTTTTGCTGCGCGTATTGCGCCCAGAAAGTAAGGAAGCCGTTATCGTCGTAGTTATTATCAAAGAAATCAACCGTTCCGATAAGAGCTTCGACCTCCGCTAATATATTTGCCATGGAAGTAAGAATTCCTGAAACGGTATTAACCCCTACATCAAGAGCGTATTCAGCCCAGTAAGTAAGAAAGCCATTATCGCCGTATTGATTATCATATAGATCGATTGGGCCAATCAATGCCTCAATCTCGTCTTTTATTTCAACCATATTATTAATAATATTTACCGTTTGCTGTATGCCGTTTGTAATGGCATATTCGGACCAGAAACTCAAGAGTCCATTGTCATTGCTGTCGTTATCCATAAGGTCAATTGTGCCGACAAGCGCTTCAAGATAAGGCAATATCTGTGCCATAGCAGCAAGCAGAGCTTTTGTATTAGTAACACCATCGATGAGTGCGCGCTC
>CAZAPE010000004.1:0-31901 GCA_964487065.1 uncultured Planctomycetia bacterium
TAACCTTCATAATTACTCTCCCTATTTTCTTCTATGCCGCTAAAGTTATGGAATATTTTTTAGCGTCTGCTGTAATAAAAATTAAGGAGAGTAATTATGCAGGTTAAAACTGCAATAAAAGAGAGGCGTTCAATACGCAACTTTACCAACAGACAGGTAAAAAAGAGCGCTATTTTAAAAATTCTCAATTCAGGTATCTGGGCGCCTTCAGGGCTTAATAACCAGCCCTGGAAGTATAAAGTTTTAAAAGATAAAGCAAAGGACAAACTTGCTCAGTTTACTGAATATGCGCAGATTATAAAAAATGTCCCGATTTGCATATGCGTATTTCTGAATCATGAGAGAAGCTATAACCGCGATAAGGATATTATGGCTCTCGGAGCCTCTATTCAGAATATGCTCCTTTCTGCCTATGAGCTTGGTATTTCAAGCTGCTGGCTGGGTGAGATATTAAAGGAAAAAGATGTCGTAAGAAAAACTCTCAATCTGAGCGTGAGCCTTGAGCTTATGGCTGTTGTTGTGTTGGGTTATGCTAAAAAGTATCCCGCAAAAGGAAAGCGGAAGAAGCTGAATTCATTTATTATAAAATAAATTTAATTTGACAGCAGTATCTGTAAATATCAAAATATAAAAATGGGTGTATTGAATAACATAGGGGTTTTACTAGGGAGTTCCTGGGCATCCGGGGTCAACCTTTATCTAACTATTGCGGGCTTGGGTATTCTGGATAGAGTCGGGGCTCTGAATTTACCGGGAAATATGGAGAGTATTTCTAATCCACTTGTTATAGGGGTTGCAATTTTAATGTATGTTGTTGAATTTTTTGCCGATAAAATTCCATTTGTTGATTCTGCCTGGGATTCAATACATACATTTATAAGGCCTTTGGGCGCAGCTACCCTTGCTTATATGGCTACTTCTGATATGGGCCCGGCATTGCAGATTCCGGTAGCTCTTCTGAGTGGAGGAATTGCGCTTGATTCACACCTTACGAAGGCAACAGCCCGCGTTGCGATAAATACCTCTCCGGAGCCGGTTACTAATTCAGTCGCTTCTGTTACCGAAGACGGCTTAGTCATCGGAGTGCTCTGGCTTATCGTTAAACACCCTATTATAGCAACTATTGTAGTAATCTTATTCATTCTGTTTTCGATATGGTTTTTGAAGATGATGTACAGGTTTTTAAAAAAGTTATTCAGTTCCTTTAGCAGTAAAGCCAAAAGGAAACAAACAGCGAAACCATAAATTCCATATACTCAAAACTGACTAATTTAATAAATTTCTTTAGATTATGAAAAAGAACAAGCCGGAATTGGTTTCTCCCGCAGGGAATTGGACTTCACTTTTAACAGCCATTGATAACGGGGCTGATAGTGTTTATTTTGGGATCAGAGGCTTTAATATGCGCGAAAGAGCTTCGAATTTTGAAGTTAAGGAATTTAAAAAAATCATGCAAACTCTGCATAAGTCTAAGAAGAAAGGGTATCTTGCTCTCAATGTTATTGTAATGAATGAAGAGATAAGGAAAGTAAAGGACGTTCTATTGGCAGCTAAAGGAGCCGGGGTAGATGCAGTTATCCTCTGGGATATGGCAGTGCTATCTCTTGCCGAGGATATGAAGATACCTGTTCATCTTTCTACTCAGGCAAGTGTTTCAAACGAAAAAGCATTGCATTTTTATTCAAAACTAGGAGTGAAACGTATTATCCCAGCGCGGGAATGTACGATTTCGGATATAAAAAGAATGGTTTCATATGTCAGAAAAAAAAGACTTAAATGCGAAATAGAAACTTTTATACACGGCGCTATGTGTTTGAGTATTTCAGGAAGGTGTTTTTTATCCAGTTATTCTTTTGCCTCCTCAGCCAATAAGGGGAAGTGTCTTCAGCCCTGCCGCAGGGAGTTTCTTATCAAAGAAAGCGATTCTGATAACGAATATATTTTAGGAAAAGATTATATTTTAAGCCCCCGAGACTTATGTACAATTGACTTTATAGATAGGCTGATTGAAATAGGCATAGATGCTTTCAAAATCGAAGGCAGAATGCGTTCGCCGGAATATAATAAAACAGTGACTTCCGTATATAGAGAAGCAATTGATTTATATTTTAGAGGGGGCCTTTCGGATACGGTTAAAAAAGAGTTCAAGGAAAAACTAAAGTCTGTATATACCCGCGGTTTTTCAGAAGGATTTTATTTTGGTGCGCCTGCCGGAGAAAAGCAGAGTAGGAGTCTAGAGCATAAATATGAAAAGAAATTTTTAGGTATTGTAAAAAAATATTATAAAAAAATATCTGTTGCTGAGGTTCTAATATCCAGCGGGAGATTGAAAGAAAAGGATGCGTTATTATTTATGGGCGAAAATACACCAGCGCAGTTTTCCCGGGCAGAAGAGATGCAGCAAAACCATGCTTTTGTCAAAGAGGTAAGGAAGGGTGATTTTGTCGGTATAAAAGTGCCTTTTATATTAAAAAAGGGGGATAAGGTTTATCTTTGGCAGGAGAAAAATATATAGATTTTTTAAGGATGACTTATTGTATGGAATGGCTTAGTATAATCTAAGAGGGCAGAAGCATAAAATGCCCGCGGAGGTGATTATGTCTAAATTTTCAAAATTGTTTATAGCAGCTGCAGTCTTACTCATCATTGCAGCGGTAGTTATGCGTTTAACTATGACTTCTGTGGTTATTCATGAGTTGCCAATAAAAGCCAGCAGTGTCTTGGTCCTTGTGAATACATCCTTGCTTATCGCATTGTTGTTAAAAAAATAAATTAGTTTAATTTATTTTCCACAATTTTTCTAAACAATAGGGTTTTCTGTGCTTAAGTGTAAAAAAATAAAAATTGCCAATAAATATGTTGAAGCAATATCACTCAGGCTTTGTTCTAAAAGCTTGATTATCTTAAAAGGAAAAAAGGGCTATATAATGTGTGGATATTTAAATCTCAAAGCTGCAGAAAAGTTTAACGATGTGGCTGTAAAAGTAGTTTCGGTTTCGAGTATCGCAGATGTACTAAACGCAAAAGTAGCCGGCCTTACAACATCGGCAAAGAAAGCAGGCATATTAAAAGGTGAATCGATAAAAAGCGTACTTAAAAAAATAGCCTAAGGAAATTAAGGTCTTAATCTTTAGCTTTGTTTAAAAGCAGCCTTAATCTTGAAGCATGGCGGGAAGCTTTATTCTTATGAATGATATTTTTGCTTGCGCTCTGCATCAGTATTTTTTCTAAATCTCTTAGATATTCCTCTGCTTGGGGGAATTTCTTCTCCTCGATGAGCCCTCTGTAATTCTTTATTCGGGTTTTAAGCTCTGATCTAACAGCCTTATTTTCCGAATATTTTTTTCTACTTTTCTTTAATTGTTTTACAGCTGATTTTAAATTCGGCATTGCCAAACCTCCAAGTTTAGGTGAGAATATAGCATACATCGATTCAATTTGTCAAACACTAAAAGATATCTGTTTTATTGTTTTTTTATGTAAAAAGATGGTAGAATTTTTGAACTAAAATTAAATAGGTACTGTGTGAAGAGTGTTTAAGCAAATTTTACAGAAAACATTCAATATAGGCGTAGCCACTCTTTTCAGCAGGCTCCTGGGTTTTTTAAGAGATATTCTGATTGCTTTCTACTTTGGCACATCCTATAGCGCTGGAGCATTTTTCGTAGCATTCAGGCTTCCGAATATCTGGCGTAGCTTTGTGGGGGAAGAGGCTGTTAGTGCAGCAGTTGTGCCGGTGCTTTCTGAATATCATGCCAGGAATGATTCAAAATCTTTTTGGGGGCTGGCATACTCGTTAATAAAGATCTCTTTTTTAATCCTTTCTTTAATTGCAATCGCAGGAGTCATCTTTGCTCCGGGCCTTGTGAGAATAATAGCGCCGGGTTTTAGTTATAATGCGGAAAAATACAGGCTTTGCGTTACTCTTACAAGATTGATCTTTCCTTATATTCTTCTAATCGGGATAACGGCAATAGTCGCAGGAATTGTGATGTCAGGTAAAGTTTTCTGGAGTTATTCCTGGGCTCCGGCGATACTAAATATTTCAATTATATCAAGCATACTTTTTTTAACTGGAAAGTTCGGAATATTTTCTCTTGCATACGGAATAATAATCGGAGGTATCTTAGAGGTTGTATTGCAGTTTGTCGCTCTTAGAAGACTACATCCCGATCGAATAAAAGCGCCGCTTTTTCACCCCCAGTATAAAAGAATTTTTTCCCTTCTTATTCCTCGTTTTTGCGGAGCTGGTATTTATCAGATAAATATATTCATAGATACAATATTAGCTTCGCTTGAAGGCATAGTGGGACAAGGCGGAATTGCAGGCCTCTATTATGCGCAAAGGTTTGTTCAGTTGCCTTTGGCGGTTTTTGCAACGGCAATGGCTACTGCGGTATTGCCATTTTTTTCTGCCCAGGCTACTAACAAGAGTTTTGATAAATTGGGTGAGAATGTAGTTCTTTCTATACGTTGGGTATTATTTGTTATGGTTCCTGCGAGTTTGGGATTGATTATACTGGGGCGTGAGATTATCGCAACGGTTTTCCAGTATGGAGAGTTTACGGAATATTCTACGACGATCACATCTAAAGCTTTGCAGTTTTATGCTTTAGGGTTGGTGTTTTACGGCGGTATAAAAATTATGGTTGCGACTTTTTATGCCCTTCAGGATACGTTAACACCGGTAAAGGCATCGTTGTTTTCTTTGATTACCAATGTACTTTTAAGCGTAATTCTAATGTTTCCATTAAAACTCTCCGGGCTATGCCTGGCAACCTCAATAGCCGCTGGTTGCAACTTTTTTATACTGTTTTGGAAATTAAATAAAAAAATAGATTTTAAATATAAAGAAGTTTTTAATTCGTTTAAGCGTGTATTTATATCAGCAGTTCTTATGGCTGTTGTATTGATAGTGCTTAAAAGGCCTGTTTATGAGTTTGTATCTTTTAAGGTGTTTTCGCTCCTTGTTCTTTTAATTATTGCTTCTTTAGCTTATTTGGCAGCAAGCTGTATTTTCAATCCCAGCCAAATAAAGTCGATATTAAAATGGATGAAAAGATAGTAAATAGACTCCCTGATCTTCCGGGAGTGTATATCTTTAAAGATAAAAAGCAGAATGTACTTTATGTAGGGAAGGCTAATTCGATCCGCAAGCGTGTAAAAAACCATATCACGCAAAGTTATCAAATACCCAAAGAAGAAAATATCATTGCAAAGGTAGAAAAAATAGATTTTATTATTACAGCATCAGAATCCGAAGCATTAATACTGGAAGCATATCTAATTAAAAAGAAAAAACCTTACTATAACGTTAATTTTAGGGATGATAAAACATACCCCTGGGTTAAAATTACGTTAAAAGATGAATTCCCGAGGATATTTATTACGCGTAGAAGGAAAGAAGACGGGTCGGTTTATTTAGGCCCTTATCCGAATGTGAAGAGTTTAAAAGAGTCTATCAAAATAGCGCGAACTGCGCTTGGTTTCCGGAGTTGCAGCAGATTTCCTAAAAAAGTATGTTTGCATTATCATATAAATCTTTGCCCGGCGCCATGTGCAGGTAAAATTTTAAAAAGCGAATACAGGCGCAATGTCATTGCGTTTATAAGAATTTTACTTGGCGATGTCAATCAGGTTGTTGATGATTTTACTAAAAGTATGGATATCTTAGCCAAAGAGAATGATTTTGGAAAAGCAGCGCTCGTGCGTGATAAGCTTAAATCTTTAGGTGAAGTATCAGTTCTTTTCGGGGATGATAAAGGGATTAACACATTTCAAAATTTAAAACAGAAATTAGGTTTACCCTTTTTACCTCGAATTATTGATGCTGTTGATGTTTCTAATATTCAGGGGACTTCTGCGGCTGGTTCTATTGTGCGTTTCGCAAACGGTGAGCCGGATAAGAGATATTATCGTAAATTCAAAATAGAGAGGCAAAATATTGTAGATGATTACGAGATGATGGTAGAGATTGTAATTAGGCGTTACGCCAAAGCTTTAAAAGATAGGGAAGTTTTGCCTGATCTTTTGCAGTTGGACGGAGGTAAAGGCCATTTGGGCAGAGTCGATAAAGCATTGATGCAAAAGCTGAACCTCGACTTGCCCCTAATAGCTTATGCCAAAGGCAGAGATATTATTTATTCTAAATATAAAACAGAGGCCATAAAATTTTCGGATGGTTCATCCGAGAAAAATATTCTTCTAAAAATCAGAGATGAAGCGCATCGTTTTGCTGTGGGATATCATAAATATTTGAGGTCTAAAAAAATGAAAGAGTCTGTTTTTGATGATATACCCGGCATTGGAAAGGAGAGGGTAAGGCTTATTTTAAAAAAGCTCCAAGAAACAGGCAAACTCAAAGATTTAAGAGCTGCTGATTTAAAAAAAATTAAAGGCATTGGAGATGTTTTAGCCGATAAAATTTATGAATATATCAGAGAAGAAAAGAGTTAAGAAGCTTATTAGAAATCTTTCGCAAAAAAAGAGGCGGGTTTTATTGGCAACTTGCGATATTCCTTTTGGCGAAACTCGCAGCTACAAGTGGGTTGCTCTAAAGTCTGGAATTCCTTGTAATGCAAGGGAGGTAGGCAGAATATTGAGCCAGAATCCCTTTCCGTTTCTGATCCCCTGTCATAGGGTAATAAGGAGTGATGGCTCTCGCGGTGGTTTTATGTTTGGAACAAAGTTTAAAAAGCAGCTCTTGGATTTGGAAAACAGCATTAATTCATGTATAATGTAACATATGCTATCGCCGTTACGTTAGGCGTATACTTGTTAGATTATTAAATGGTTGTCGCATTTTGTAAGATAGGTTAAAATTCTTAATATGATTTTGATTTTCAGAAAAATATTATCTTCGATATTAACACCAAAGGTGTACTAGGAGGTTTTAATGAAAGATATTTTAGAAGACAGGATATTTAAGGTGAAAGAGAAATTTAAAGAACTCGGAGGTTTTCTTTAACCTTGAGAAGAAAAAAGAAAGAATAGATGAAATAGAAGAAAAAATAGCCCAACCAGGGTTTTGGGATCAGAAAGGTAAAAACAGCGAAATTCTTCGGGAACTTAAAATACTCAAATCTGATTACGAAAAATTTAAAAATCTCAAAAGAGATATAAAAGATTTAGAAGAGCTTATAGCTTTATCCAGGGAGGAGGAGTGCATTTTATTAGATAAGGAAGTTTTTAAGATTGAGGTTGAACTGCAAGCTCTGGAGATGAGGGCGTATCTTAGCGCTGAGCATGATAAAAATAATGCTATTGTTGCGATTCATGCGGGCGCTGGAGGAACGGAATCCTGCGATTGGGCGCAAATGTTAATCAGAATGTATACCAGATGGGCAGAGGCTAAGAATTATAATATAGAGGTGCTTAATATTCTTCCCGGTGAAGAGGCAGGGATAAAGAATGCTACTTTTCTTATCAAGGGAGATTATGCCTACGGGTATTTAAAGGCTGAAAAAGGCGTGCATAGATTGGTGAGAATATCTCCTTTTGATTCAAATAAGAGGCGCCATACCTCATTTGTTTTAATAGAGGTGATGCCTGAGGTTGAAGATATAGATGTAGTTGTGGATGACAAGGATTTGAAAATCGATACCTATAGATCTTCCGGGGCCGGCGGGCAACATGTTAATGTTACTGATTCTGCAATAAGAATCACGCATCTGCCTTCCGGGACAGTGGTAGAATGCCAGAATGAGCGTTCGCAGCATAAAAATAAAGCTATTGCCATGAAGATATTAAGAGCCAAGCTTTATGAATTAGAAAAGCAGAAGCGGGAAGAAAAGATAGACCAGATGCGCGTTAAAGGGGATATTGGTTGGGGATATCAGATACGTTCTTACGTGCTGCATCCCTATACTATGGTTAAAGACCATAGGACTAATCTGGAGGTCGGTAACGCCCAAGGTGTTTTAGACGGGAATATTGATGGGTTTATAGAGGCATTTTTAAAAAAACAAAAATAATAATAACCTAATATTGCTATGCTTTCTTTTTTATTGAGAAAAATAATCGGAACACAGAACGAACGAGAGATAAGGAAGCTTAAATTCTTAGTTGATAAGATAAATTCTCTTGAATCCTGGGCTAAGGATATGACAGATGCCCAGCTGCGTTCTCAGACAGATATTTTTAAGAAAAGATTACAAGAATCGGAAACTTTGGAAGATATTTTACCTGAAGCTTTTGCAGTTGTCAGGGAGGTAGCAAAGCGAAAATTAAACATGAGGCATTTTGATGTTCAGATTATGGGAGGAATTATTTTGCACCGCGGCAAAATAGCTGAAATGGCAACAGGCGAAGGAAAGACGCTTGTTGCAACGCTGGCCGCCTATCTTAATTCTTTGAAAAGCGAGGGCGTGCATATTGTTACAGTTAATGATTATTTAGCCAAGAGAGACAGAGAGTGGATGGGTCCTATCTATGAAACGCTTGGGCTTAGTGTTGGAGTAATTATGCATGGACAGAGTCATGAGGATAAAAAGAAGGCTTATCTTTGCGATATTACATATGGAACAAATAATGAGTTTGGGTTCGATTATCTTAGAGACAATATGGTTATTTCCTTCCAAGATATGGCTCAAAGGAAACACTGTTATGCCATTATAGATGAGGTTGATTCTATTCTAATAGATGAAGCAAGAACCCCTCTTATTATATCTGGTCCCACAGAAGAGTCGGTGGATAAATATTATATTGCAGATAGAGCCGCTAAACACCTTCAGGTTAAAGTTATTATTGATGCTAGAAACACCCAGGATGGTTTTACAATAGCAAGAACAGCAGATGGAAGAGAAGAGAAAATCCCCAGGGAAGAGTTTGATAAACACTGCGATGCAGTAATTGAGGAGAAAAGTAACAATGCCCGTTTGACTGCGCAGGGTGAGAAGAAATGTGAAGAAACCTTAAAGGTTAAAAGCCTCTGGGAAGAGATGCCTGATACTTATGCCGAACCTTGGGCGCATTATATAACGCAGGCTTTGCGCGCTAAATTTCTCTTTAAAAAAGATACCCATTACGTTATAAAAGACGGCCAGGTTTTAATAGTCGATGAGTTTACGGGAAGATTGATGCCGGGTAGGCGTTGGTCAGACGGTTTGCACCAGGCAGTTGAGGCAAAAGAGGCTCTTAAAATAGAGCAGGAAAATCAGACGCTTGCTACTGTTTCATTTCAGAATTATTTCAGAATGTACGATAAGCTTTCCGGAATGACAGGAACCGCCTTTACGGAGGCTGCGGAATTCAGCCATATTTATAAACTGGATGTAGTTGTTATTCCTACAAATAAAGAGCTGCGCAGGAGCCAACATCCGGATGTAATATATAAATCACAAAAAGAAAAATTCAATGCCGTAGTTAGGGAAATAGAAGATCTTTATAAAAAAGGCAGACCTGTTCTTGTCGGTACCACATCTATAGAGAAATCAGAAATTTTAAGCGAGCTTCTTAACAGGAAAGAAATTCCACATAACATTCTTAATGCTAAATATCATGAGAAGGAAGCGGAAATTGTTGCCCAGGCAGGAAGATTTAAGGCTATTACTATTGCAACAAATATGGCTGGACGCGGAACAGATATTATTTTGGGTGGAAATCCTGAATTTTTAGCAAAAACGAAAGTAAAACAAGAAAACAAAGACTTGAATCTGATTACGCAGGAAGAGTACAGCAAAGTTTTGGCAGATATTATTCCTCTCGTGGATGAGGAGCATGAAAAAGTAGTTGATCTTGAAGGTCTGCATGTTATTGGCACTGAGAGGCATGAAGCCAGGCGTATAGATAACCAGCTCAGGGGGCGTTCCGGCCGTCAGGGTGATCCTGGTTCGTCTAAATTTTACCTTTCTCTTGAAGATGATTTAATGAGGATTTTTGGCTCTGAGAGAATCGCGATGATAATGGATAAACTTGGAATAGAAGAAGGCGAAAAGATAGAGCATTCTCTTATAAGCAGAGCTATAAGCACTGCTCAGAAAAGGGTGGAAACATTTAATTTCGAAATCAGAAAACATTTGCTTGAGTATGACGATGTTATGAATAAACAGCGTCAGGCTATTTACGGTGAGAGAAGGAATGTTCTTATAAGCGATAATCTAAAAGAGCATATTTATGAGATTATAGAAGAAACCTTAGAGTATGAGATAGAAGGTTTTATTCCTGAAGGCTCTTTGCCTGAGGAGTATGATTGGGATGGGTTTTCAGGTTGGCTGTGTAGTAAATTCGGTATTTCAATTCAAGGAGCGATATTAAAAGAAAATGCATATAAAGATATTCCTGAGAGAAAAATCAGCTGGGATAAGACAATAGCTAATTGCCTTGATTTTCTTGCCGCCGAGCTTAAGAAGTTCTACGAAGAACGCGAAGTCGCTATTACTTCCCAGGAGCTGAGGCGTCTTGAGAAGATGGTCTTTTTGCATGTTATAGATATGCGCTGGAAACAGCATCTTTATGCTCTGGATTATTTAAGAGAAGGTATAGGTTTAAGAGCATATGGCCAGAGAGATCCGTTAGTTGAATATAGAAATGAATCTTACGCGATGTTTCAGGAGATGGTGACGAGAATAAAGCTTGATGTGATGGAATATCTGTATAAATTTCACCCTCGCTTCAAAGCCGTTTCTGTTGGGTTAATGGAAAAAGCAGCTACGGATTATCAGCACGAGCAAGTAAAACAGTTTCAGGCAGTAAGAAAAATGGCAATCGAGGCCAACAGCGGCGTAAAGCATTCTATCCCTGCCCAAGGTTTGGGAGCAGAGAAGGCAGTGCCATACAAAAGAAGCTCAAAAAAAGTCGGCAGAAACGACCCTTGCCCTTGCGGCAGCGGTAAGAAATATAAAAAATGCTGCTATTTTAAGCAAGATTAAAAATAAAAAATTAAATATCAAAGATATATATTAAAAATAAAATTTTTTACCCCTGCATATAACGCCGTTTTATATGAGATATTTTGGCGAGTCAGATTGTTGGTTAAAATATGAATGAATTAATATTTTTGATATTTGATATGTAGTTTTTATTTTTTATCTTTAATTTGAATCTATATGGATCAAGTTTTAAGAAAAAAGCAGATCATTTTAACAGTAATTTCCTCGCTTTTAACTATCGCTGGGTTTTATCTATTTGATCTTTTGGTATTTTTGAGTTTAATCCCGTTTTTCTATTGTCTTAAGGAAGAAAATATTCCAAAATTCAGATTTTTGCTGGGGTTTGTCTGGGGTTTAGTTTATTTTTTCTTTCTTTGTTATTGGTTGATTAATATCTCTCTTGCAGGTCTTATTGTTAGTTTGATGTATCTTGCTCTATATCCGGCTGTTTTTGCTCTTTTTTTTAGGAAAAATATATGTTTTAAAAATTTAATATATATATCTATTATTTGGGTGCTGCTTGAAGCCTTGCGTTCTTTTCTGTTTACAGGTTTTCCCTGGGGGTATTTGGGGTATGCGCTTGCGGAGAGAAAATTACTAATTCAAATTGCAGATATCACAGGAGCCTACGGAATTTCGTTTGTCATATTGGTAGTTAATTTAGCCGGTTTAATGGTATGTATGAGCAGAGGTTTTAAGAGAAAGCTTATTTTTCTCTGCATATTGTTAGTTCCGCTATTCCTCTCCTTTTTTTACGGAAATTTCCGTCTTGAAAGGCTTAAATCCGATATCGTTATTAGGGATATTGCTCTTGTTCAGACGAATATCGACTCCGATATTAAATGGGATTTGTCTTTTTATGAGGAAAACTTTGAGAGGTTTAAACTGCTTCTTGCAATTGCGAAATACAAAAGTAAAAGTTTTATAGTTTTTCCGGAAACCATTTTACCCTATGCCTGGAATGAAAGCAGCTCATTTATGCGTGAAGTCAAAGAGAGTATAAAAGAGGTTAAACTCCATGCGCTTATAGGATTACCTTATCTTAAGGAAGGTAAAATATATAACAGTTCAATTTTTTTCTCACCGGATTCTGAAATTAACGGAGTTTATTTCAAGAACCACCTTGTACCTTTTGGGGAGTATGTACCCCTTAAACGGGTGTTTTCTTTCATAGAGAAGTTCTATCCTGTTGGTTCTTATTCAAAAGGGGAGGGCAGCTGCTTATTTAATTTTAAAGGGTATCCATTTTCGGTTTTGGTATGTTATGAAGATATTTTTCCCCAACTGGTACGGAAAGCTACTATTAAAGGAGCCTGGTTTTTAATAAATCAGTCTGATGAAGGCTGGTTTGGTAAGTCACAGGAAGCCTATCTTCATAATCAGATTGCTGTTTTTAGGGCCATTGAGAACAGGCGTTCTATAATTCGCGCAACAAATACCGGTATAACTTGTCTTATTGATTATAAGGGACGAATATTAAGCCAATTAGACCCGTTTAAAGCAGATGTTTTAATAGTTGATGTTCCAATTTATAAAGAGTTATCTTTTTATTCTAAATATGGTTGGATGTTCATTTGGATACTGTTGATAGGTATGGGGATTTATTTATTTAAGTCTGGAATTCGGCGTAATTTTTAGGGTATAATTAATAAATGGTCGGTATATACACTACAGTTCTCTATGTATATGTATTATTGAAAGGCTTAAAACGGTGGATCTAATTATAAATGTAAATGTATCCCCACATGTTTGATTTGCTAAACAAATCAGTGGGGGTAATTCGCCGATATTACTTATGTCAATTTCGTTCTATAATTAGCGGGATCATTAGGAGGTGAAAAAATGATTATTACTAATATTGATTCAGTTCCTGGTAAAAGAATTGTTGAACATTTTGGTATTGTTCAGGGTAGTACTGTTCGAGCTCGGCATATAGGAGCTGATTTAGCCGCTGGTCTTAAGAACATAGTTGGTGGAGAATTAAAAGGTTATACAAAATTATTGGAGGATGCCCGAACAGAATCTTTGGGAAGGCTTATTCTGCAAGCTAAGCAATTGGGAGCTAATGCGGTTATTAATATACGATTTGCAACGGCTGCAATATCACAAGGCGCTGCAGAGTTAATGGCTTACGGAACTGCTGTGCGGGTAGAAGAATAAGGGAGAGGTTATGGATGCTCTGATTTATTTTATATTATTAATTTTTATAGGGTACATTTCGGGAACGATAATTGAAAAGAAACATTACCTCAATATTGAAGCAAGAGAAATAAAATATTCAAAACTACCTGTAGTTAGTTCTAAAAATATTGAGGATGAAAGCCGCATCTTATCTGCTCAGATGGTTATAGGAAGTGTTGTTGTCTCGCTTGATTACTTCAAACGTTTTCTTGCCGGCCTGCGCAATGTCGTTGGCGGTAGAATTCATAGCTACGAAACTCTTTTAGACAGGTCCCGTCGGGAGGCTATTTTAAGAATGAAGGAAAATGCCAGCAGAATGGATGCCGATATAATTTTAAACATGAGATTTGAAACTTCTGGAATCGGACAAGCAGCAAATAAAAAAGGTAATATCGGTTGCTTTGAAGTCGTAGCATATGGGACAGCGGTGAAGTTAAAATCCAGAGCATGAGGTTTACTCCTCGCCTACCGCAAGATAACGTAAACGTTTTTAAAACATCAGATTTAAAAGATTTTTTTTGGCTTCTAGGAATCATTTTAGCTGTTTTGGTGCTAATTTATCTGGTTTTAGGATTTGCTTTGGATATCGTAGTAGATAGAATGTCACCTAAAGTTGAAAGAGGAATAGGAAATTTCTTCAGCAAGATATATGAAATTAAAAATGATGAAATTTCACCTCTTGAGGAAAATATACAAAGGTTGCTTGATAGATTAGTTAGTAAGGCGCTTGTTTTAAATATGAGTTATGAGTTTAAGGTCCATGTGGTTGAAAATAAGGATTTTAATGCTCTGGCTTTGCCGGGAGGAAATATTGTAATTTTTTCCGGCTTGATTGAGGAAATTAATTCTGAGAATGAATTAGCAATGATTCTGGCGCATGAGCTGGGCCATTTTATTCATAAAGATCATTTGAGGAGATTGGGGCGGGGATTGGTGCTGGTTGTTATTTCCAGTGTTTTATTTGGGGAGAGTAGTTCAGTCGCACAGTTTATGGAGCAAACATTAATAACTGCAGATTTAAAATTCTCACGTCAGCAGGAAATAGCTGCTGACAAATTTGCTTTAGACTTATTAGAAAAAAAATACGGACATGTTGCAGGAAGCATAGAATTGTTTCATCTGATAAAAGAGAAGGAAAACTCACCTGCATTTTTAAAATATTTTTCTACACATCCTGCTCCCGAAGATAGATTGAATATAATAATAGAGGAGATAAAGACAAATGGCTATCTTGTGAAAGATGCAGCTTCGCTTGATTCTATTTACAGGGATGTCAAACAGCAATAGATTGATGTTTGGATAATTACAATCCGCATTGACATATTAAAGAGTAGAGTTTAAAATTCATAGGATATTATGAAAGATGAACTTCGCGAGCATAAACTGGAGAAGCTTAAAAAGCTAAAAGACAGAGGCATTAATCCCTATCCATACCGTTATCTTCCTTGTGATGATATAACTTTGTCTCTTGAGAATTGGCAGGATAATAAGAGCATTAACGTAGCAGGAAGAATAATGGCCCTTAGAGAGCATGGTAAAAGCATATTTTTTGATATTAAAGATTCCGGTGCCAGGATTCAGGTATATATTAGAAAAGATTTAATAGGCGAGGATATGTTCTTATTATTTAAGGATTGCATTGATATCGGGGATATTATCGGAGTAAAAGGCGAAACTTTCAGGACAAAGACCTCAGAACCTACTATTTTAGCAAAAGAAATTGTTCTGCTTTCCAAATCCCTTATGCCCTTGCCTGAGAAATGGCACGGGTTAAAAGATGTTGAAATTAGGCACCGTAAGAGATACCTGGACTTGATAATGAATGAAGAAATAAAGGAAACATTTCTTTTAAGGAGTAGAACGATCAGTTTAATTCGTAAGTTTCTTGAAAATAAAGGGTTTATTGAGGTTGAGACTCCTATGCTGCATCCGGTTCCCGGAGGCGCAACAGGAGCTCCTTTTAAAACTCATTTAGAGGCGTATGATATCGACCTTTATCTGCGCATTGCGCCTGAACTTTATTTAAAAAGACTTCTTGTCGGAGGATTTGAGAAAGTGTATGAAATTAACAGGAGTTTTAGAAATGAAGGTGTGTCAACAAGGCATAATCCTGAGTTTACTATCTTAGAACTTTACTGGGCCTATGCTGATTACGAGGATATTATGGCTCTCACTGAAGAGCTGTTGTTATATTTGGCGAGGGAGATCAAAGGCAGCGAGGAATTTGAATATCAAGGCAAAAAAATTAATTTAAAATCTCCTTGGAAAAGAATTGGGTTCCCTGAAATATTAGGTAGAAAAGATTTGAATATGGATGTTTTGCGGGGCGTAATGGAAGAGAAGCTTGGGAAGAAACTGGACAAGCTATCGCGTTCCCAGATTATGAAGTTATGTGAAGAATATATAGAGAATCAATTAGGGGAAGACCCGGTTTTTGTTATTGATCATTTAAAAGATATATCTCCTCTGGCGAAGTCAAAAAAAGACAATCCAGAGCTGGTTGAGAGGTTCGAGCTTTTTATTTCCGGAATTGAAATTGCAAATGCCTACAGTGAATTGAACGATCCTATCGAGCAGAAAGAGCGTTTCCAAGCTCAGAAAGGAGAGGCAAAGGAACATGTAGATTATGATTTTGTTGAGGCTCTGGAATATGGCATGCCTCCGGCAGGGGGATTGGGTATGGGTATAGATAGAATTGTAATGCTTCTTGCGAATGCAGCATCAATAAGAGAAGTTTTACTATTTCCGCTTCTTAAACCTGAATCAACTTAAGTAATACACAGATGATCGCAGTCTGATAGAATGGTATCCATGTTAATCTTGCGTTAAAAAAATCTGTGTTAATCTGTGATTGTTGTGAAAAATGAAACTTGAATTCTGGATAGCAAAAAAATATATTTTCAGAAAAAAGGCAAAATTTCTTAAAATTATCTCTATTATTACGATCTCCGGTGTTGCTATAGGGGTTATGGCGCTACTTGTAGTAATAGCTGTTATGAATGGTTTTGACAGAGAATTAGAAGATAAGATTCTGGGAATTAATTCGGATATTTTAATTAAGGCGGATCCTTTTATATATAACCCCGAAGATGTTATTGAAAAGCTTTCAACTATTGATGAAATAATATCCTTTTCTCCTGTAGTGCTTGGAAACGGCAGTTTGATTCTGGAAGACGCGCTTGAGAGTGTTTATGTTAAGGGTATAGATTTAAAAAAGGAGAAAAAAACAACAAATATAGAAAAATATCTTTCAAATAAAATAGATACTATTGGATACGAGGGTATTTTGGTTGGTAGTGTTTTAGCGAAGCGCCTTAGTCTTACACTTGGCTCAGAGATAGATATCCTTCTGCCTTTTAAACTTGAGAGTTTTTCTTTTAAGGTAGAAGGTATTTTTGAATCCGGAATGTATGAGTACGATACTTCCTTAGTATATATAGATTTAGAGAAAGCAAAAGAGATATTCTCATTTCCGGGGCTAACAACTCTTGAGGTTAAATTAAAAGATCCTTATAAAGCAACCGATCTTAAGAAGATTATCCAGGCCCGGCTTTCATATCCGTATTATGTTTTAAGCTGGATCGATATGAACAAGAATCTATTTTCGGCTTTAAAACTTGAAAAAACAGCTATGTTTATTATCTTGTGCTTAATAGTCCTGGTAGCTTCGTTTAATATCGCAAGCATATTAATAATGTCTGTGCTTGAGAAGATAAAAGATATAGGGATTATGAGGGCAGTAGGCATGAGATTACAGGTAGTAAGGCGTATTTTTATAATTCAGGGAATGATTATAGGTTTTTCAGGCATTTTACTGGGTGCGAGTCTGGGAGGGTTGTTGATATATATCTTAAAGGAGTATCCGATTATTAAATTACCTTCAGATATCTATTATATCGACAAGCTTCCAGTCGCCGTTTCTTTTGTGGATTTTATATCAATTATTCTAGCCGCGGGATTGATAACATTCATCTCGACTCTTTACCCTGCAATAAAAGCGGCTAAATTCGATCCTGTTACAGCATTGAGATACGAATGATAATAGAGATAAAAAATATACAGAAATATTATACTGTCGGAGATAGCCGGCTTCATGTCTTAAAAGATGTCTCTTTGGATATAGCCGAAGCTGAGTTTTTAGCTCTTAAAGGGCCTTCCGGGGCAGGAAAATCAACCCTGCTTCATATAATGGGAGGGTTAGAGCGTCCGGATTATGGAAGTGTAAATATCGAAGGCGAGGATATATATAATTTTAATGACTCTCGGATTTCGGACCTTAGAAATAAAAAGGTGGGATATGTATTTCAATTCTATTATCTTATCCCTGAATTGAATATATTGGAAAATGCAGCCTTGCCGCTGCTTATACGGGGGGAAACGAGAAAAACGGCTTTAAAGCAAGCCGAGGAGGTATTAGAATTTTTACAGCTTAAAGCAAGAATTACACACTATCCGAACCAAATCTCCGGCGGGGAACAGCAGAGAACGGCTATTGCGCGGGCAATAATAGGAGATCCAAAGATTTTGCTTTGCGATGAGCCGACAGGAAATTTAGATTCTCAAATGGGTCAGGAAGTGTTAAAATTGCTGCAAAGAATTAATACTGAAAAAAAGACCACGATTATTATAGTAACTCATGACGAAGAAGTTTCTTCTTGGGCGATGAGGAAGATTTATATGAAAGATGGAGTTTTAATTAAGGAGGTATGCTAATGAAAGTTTACCTAAATGGTGAACTGGTAGAAAAAAAGGATGCTAAGATATCTGTTTTTGATCATGGATATCTATATGGCGATGGTGTTTTTGAGGGGATTAGAGTATATAAGAAGGTTGTTTTTCGGCTAAAGCAGCATTTAGAGAGGCTTTACCGCTCTGCGCATACAATTATGCTTGATATTCCCATAACTTTGACAGAGATGCAGAAAGAAATTATCAAGACACTAAAGGCGAATAATATCCTTGATGGTTACATAAGACTTATCGTTTCCCGAGGCGAGGGTGATTTAGGCTTAGACCCTAGGAAGTGCAAAAAGGCAACAATTGTTATAATAGCGGATAAAATAGCTCTCTATCCGCAGCAATTATATAAAAAAGGCCTTGAAATTGTAACAGTACCTACGAGACGTAGTATACCTGAGGGATTGAATCCCCAGATTAAGAGTTTGAATTATCTGAATAATATTATGGCTAAAATAGAAGCTTTAAGTACCGGACATGAAGAGGCTATCATGCTTAATAACGAAGGTTATGTTGTTGAATGTACGGGAGATAATATATTTATTTATGATGGGGGAGTTATGTATACTCCACCGGTATATGTAGGCATTTTAGAGGGTATCACAAGAGATGCGGTGAAGTATCTGGCCAAGAAAAATAAAATATCGCTGTCTGAAGAAATTTTATCCAGACATGACCTTTATAATGCCGAAGAATGTTTCCTGACCGGGACTGCTGCGGAAATTGTACCTGTAGTTAAAATTGACGGTAGAAAGATTGGCAATGGCCTGCCTGGCAAAATTACAGCCAGACTTATTAAAGATTTTAAGGAATTAACAAAAAAAGACGGCGTAGCTTATTAGAGGTATAAGGGGAAAGAATGATTTGTGATATCTGCGGAAAGAAAGAATCAACAGTGCATCTAACAGAGATAATCAATGGCAAGGCTACCGAGTTGCATCTCTGTGAAGATTGTGCGCGGGAAAAAGGTACTCAGATGGAACAACATTTTGGGATAGCGGATCTTCTGTCAGGATTAGCAGACCTGGGGTCGGGAGTTGAGACAAAGGAAGAGGTTGGATTGAAATGCCTAAACTGCGCAATGACTTATAAAGATTTTAAAAAAATAGGCCGTTTTGGCTGCAGTCAGTGCTATGGTGCATTTAAAAAATATATACCTTCATTACTAAAAAGGATTCACGGCTCAACTAAATATATTGGCGAAATACCGACGACAGAAGAGTATCAGGTTGTTAGAGATGAGCTTCAGGAACTGAGGAAAAAATTACAGGAACTGGTTGAAAGGGAGCAGTATGAAGAGGCTGCTAAGATCAGAGATAAAATAAAAAATTTAGAAATAGAGCGCACTAAAGATGAAAAGAAATAATATCGATGGTTTAATTAAAGAGTTGGGAGCCTGGCTGCAAGGGACTGGAGAATTTTCAGATATTGTTATTTCAAGCCGGATAAGATTTGCAAGAAACCTTAAGAATCTGCCTTTCTACCACTGGGCTGACGACAAAAGTAGAGAGGATATTTATAATAAGATTAAAGAGGTTGTTTTAAGTATTCCGGAATTTAAGAATGGGAACTGGGTTGATGTCTATAAGTTGAGTGATTTAGACAGATATTTTTTGCTGGAAAGACACTTAATTAGCCGCGAATTAACTGAAAAAGGGCTTTATAAGGGTTGTTTTATAGGAGATAGTGAGATAGTGTCTATTATGATAAACGAGGAGGATCATATCAGGATTCAGGTCCTGGAGTCGGGATTATCGTTACTTAAGGCATATGATTTGGCAAAAAAGATAGATGCTGCGCTTGCTCAGAGAATAGATTATGCTTTTAACTATGAATGGGGTTATCTTACAGCCTGTCCTACAAATACCGGAACCGGATTGCGGGCTTCGGTTATGCTGCATTTGCCCCTTCTTGTAATAACAAAACAGATAGCTAATGTCATTAATACCATTGCTAAGCTGAGTTTTACAACCCGGGGATTTTATGGCGAAGGAACAGAGGCTAGCGGTAATTTTTTCCAGATTTCTAACCAGGTTACTTTAGGAAGGTCGGAGAAGGAAATTGTAGAGAATTTACGTAAAGTTATCGATCAAATAATAACTTATGAAAGATCTGCCCGCGATAAGTTTCACAGCCAGGATAAACTTGCCCTTGAGGATCAGGTGTTCCGTTCTTACGGAATGTTAAGAAGTGCCAGAATTATAACAAGTAAAGAGGCTATTGAGCTCCTTTCGAATCTGAGGCTAGGGATAAATATCGGTATTGTAGATTTAGATATTAAAGTTATAAATGAGCTGCTTCTATATATACAACCAGCTCATCTTCAAAAGTTAGAAGGTAAAAAATTAAATTCAAAAGAAAGAGATATGAAACGTGCGCATCTTATACGTGAAAGGATAAAATAGGAGGTAAGCATAATGAATATGTTCAATCGTTTTACGGAACGTGCTAGAAAAGTTATTATACTCGCTAAAGAAGAGGCTAAACGGTTTAATCACGATTATATAGGAACCGAACATATACTTCTTGGGCTTTTAAGGGAAGGAGAGGGTGTAGCAGCCGCTGTTTTGAAAAGCTTAGGTTTGGAGCTGTCTCAAGTGAGACTTGAGATAGAGAAGTTTGTTCAGGTAGGACCCAATACAGTTATTTCGGGAGATGTTCCATTTACTCCACAGGCGAAAAAAGCAATAGAGCTTGCTATGGATGAGGCTAATGCTTTGGGGCATAACTATATTGGAACGGAACATGTTTTACTCGGTTTAATAAGAGAAGGCGAAGGAGTAGCAGCTCAGGTATTGTTTAATCTTGGTCTGGATGCTACTAAAGTAAGAGAAGCTGTGACGGAGCTTTTAGGCACATCTTTTTCTGGGACTGTTGGCGGCGGAATTGGTGCTCCTGCAGGTAAAAGTAAAACGCCTGCACTTGATTCATTTGGAAGAGATTTAACAACCTTAGCCAGAGAAGACAAGCTGGATCCAGTTGTGGGCAGGCAGAATGAAATGGAACGTGTAATGCAGATTTTATGCCGGCGCACAAAAAATAGTCCTGTGCTGTTGGGAGAAGCAGGGGTGGGTAAAACTGCTATTGTGGAAGGGTTGGCTCAGGATATAGTTAAAGGAGGAGTTCCGGAATTATTAAGAAATAAAAGAATTGTTGCTTTAGATCTGGCGTTAATGGTTGCTGGAACTAAATACAGAGGTCAATTCGAAGAAAGAATTAAGGCTGTGATGAATGAAATAAAGCGTTCTGAAAATATAATTCTTTTTATAGATGAATTACATACTTTGGTAGGTGCTGGCGGTGCTGAAGGAGCTATAGATGCCTCGAATATACTAAAACCTGCGCTGGCAAGAGGTGAAGTTCAATGTGTCGGAGCGACAACTTTGGATGAATATCGCAAGCATATCGAAAAAGATGCGGCTTTGGAAAGGCGTTTTCAGACTATAATGGTTGAGCCTCCGACTGCGGATGAAACAGTTCAAATTCTTAAGGGGTTAAGGGATAAATATGAAGCGCACCACAGGGCTAAATTTACTGATGAAGCTTTAGTTGCTGCAACCAAGCTTTCGGATAGATATATTACAGGAAGATTTCTGCCAGATAAGGCAATAGATTTAATAGATGAAGCCGGAGCTAAGGCAAGGCTTTCGGTTTTGACAATGCCGCCGGAATTAAAAGAACTTGAGAGCAAGATTGATAATATAAAAAAGGAAAAGGAGTCATCTATAAAGAACCAGGATTTCGAACGTGCAGCCAAACTTAGAGATCAGGAGAGAGAATCAAAACAGAGTTTGGAAGCAGAGAAGAAGAGTTGGGAAAAAAAGAAAATAGATGAACAACCTGTTATTGGGGCAGAGGAAATTGCAGTAGTAGTTTCAAAATGGACAGGGATTCCTTTAATGAAGCTTGAGGAAGCAGAGGGCGATAAGCTCCTTAAAATAGAGGAAGAATTGTGTAAAAGCGTTATCGGTCAGGAAGAAGCTATTCATGCTATTGCCAGGGCAATACGCAGGTCTCGCGCCGGATTAAAAGATCCGAAACGGCCCATAGGGACTTTTATATTTCTTGGGCCTACAGGTGTAGGAAAGACATTATTAGCGCGTGTTTTGGCCGAATTTTTATTCGGCGATGAGAATGCATTGGTGCAGCTTGATATGTCTGAATATATGGAAAAATTTAATGTTTCCAGGCTCGTGGGAGCTCCTCCTGGTTATGTTGGTTATGAAGAAGGCGGTCAGCTTACTGAGAAAGTTAGGCGGCGACCGTATTCAGTAGTTCTTTTAGACGAAATAGAAAAAGCCCATCCCGATGTATTTAATATATTGTTGCAGGTCATGGAAGATGGAAGGCTTACTGATAGTTTCGGAAGGCGTGTTGATTTTAGAAACGCAGTTATGATAATGACTTCAAATGTTGGCGCCTCGCTTATTAACAAACAGGGTGCTATAGGTTTTGATGCTCAGCATAAAGAAAATGTTATGGATCATGATGTGATGAAAAATAAACTTATGGAAGAAGTTAAGAAAACATTTAAACCGGAGTTTGTAAACAGAGTAGATGATATTATAGTCTTTCGTAGTTTAAATAGGGAGCATCTTGCTGATATAGTTACTATAGAAATAGATGAGGTTAAAACCAGGATTCAAGATCAAGGATTAAGTCTGGAGCTCGATAAGGATGCAAAAGAATTTCTTATTGAAAAGGGATTCGACCCTATTTTCGGAGCACGGCCTTTAAAGAGGACTATTCAGAGGTATATAGAGGATCCTCTGGCGGAAGATGTAATTGCAGGCAAATTTAAATCCGGGGATATTATTCTAATAGGAAAAAAAACAAAGTTAGAAGAGCTTAGTTTTGTAAAAAAGGTCTAAATACTTTTTGTTTTTACAGTAAGAGTTTAATTTCTATTTAGGATGGGTAATAACTTTTTTTCTTATCGAAAGTTTAAGGGCGCAGCAATCTTGTTTGATTAATGTCTATATTAGAAATAAGAAAGAAATACAGGATTTTATACCGCTTTCTTTTTGTTTTAGTGTTGATTTTTATCGTTAGCAATATACTTTCCTATGTTTTCTCAAGCTTTATATTTCCAAAACTGGTAAAAAATATACGGGTTTTAGATAATTTAGATGTTAGAGTGAAACGATGTAATTTTTCCTTCAATGAAGGCATCATTTTGAAAAGATTTTCCTTAAAAGGTGAAACAAGCGAAATTAAGGCAAGGGAAATAACTTTTAAAAAACAGGCGAAAGTAATAAATGTTTCTTTCTACAGTGCAACCATGGATATCTCATTACTGGGGTTTTTATTGTCTAACTTCGGCGGCGGTTCAGAAACAGGTGAGTTGACAGCCAAATGCTATTTAAAAGATGTAAAGCTTAAAATAAATGAAAAAAGTTTTATTGATGTTGAAGAAGGATATCTACTTTTTGAGAAAGGGAACATTAGTTGGAATCTTCATCTCAGTCGCGAGCTGCTTCCTTTAACCTTTCAGGGTTTTGCCTCTGCGGCTCTTAAGAGTGCATTTTTCCTTACCAGTGTAGAATTTTTAAATTTTTCAATAGCCGGAGCATACAACTGGGAGGAAGATAAATTAGATAGTAAAATTTTCACAAAAGACAAAATATATAATTTTATTTCTATTGTCAAATTAACCGATTCAGATATCTATGTAAGCGATATTGTATTGGGAAATTTTAAAATAGAAGGTCCTTTGACTTTTAATCTCTCTGATAAGATCAGTTCTCCGTGGTCTTTTAAGAGCAATGATTCAAAAGCAGAGGGAGTTTTTTATATCCAGGCTGATGAGGAGAATATTGGTATTGATTTCAAGGTGTTAAAGGCTCATTTAAAAGATTTCGAGTTGGTTACCAACTTTTATATTGCTTTTGCAAAAGAAGAGAAGATGTTGAAGCTGCATACATTGGGCAGCGTGGTAAATAACAAACCTTTCCCGGAATTGGATGTCAGTATCAAGTTTTTAAAGGAAGGTGTTTTAATCGAGGATTTTAACTATCAGGGAGGAGTTAGATTTTCGGCTAATATAGATAAAAATTTAAATTTAAACCTTAAGGGAGAGTTTAGTGATTTTAATGTTCAGGAGATAATTGATTTGATAACACCGATTTATTCGCGCAATTTCTACATCAATAGAATTAACGGCAATATAAGCTTATTCTTTAATAATGGAATTAAAATTTACGATATCTCCCTTCTCCTTCCAGAAGGGAGAATCTGGAATTTTTCTTTTCAAAAAGGGAAACTGCATCTTATAGGCACTTCCAAGATATTAGAATTTGTCAATTCAGAGCTCGTTATAAATAATGCTCATATGGCAATAGAAGGAAAAGTGAATATTTCAAGTTTTCCTAATCGGCAGATGTTTGAGGAGATTTATTTAGTGCCAGTATCCTCTAAGCTTGCTTGGGGTGATACGAGTTTTGAAGAAAGATTCGGCGAACGTAAATATTCATTAGGAACAAAATTAAATGATAATGTCAGGCTCGATTATAATGTTAATTTTACGGAGGGAGATAATTATAACAATAACGAGTTTTCTCTGGAGATAGAAGGGAAGCAAAATTTAAAATTGCGTATGAGAGAAGATGAAGAGATAATGGGTGTTGAGAAAAAGATCGAATTTTAACGCTATGTTTTTGGAAAAAATAAATAAATTTCTATGTTATGTAGGAAGTATAGCTATGCTTCTGGGGCATACTATTTTTATTATGTTGTCAAAAAAAATACGTTTTGCTCCCATATATAAGCAGCTTATAAAAATAGGCCTTGAAAGCTTTCCTCTGGTATTCCTAACATCTATTTTTATAGGTATTGTTATAGCTCTGCAAAGCGCTTATCAGATGCAGAAGCTTTCAGCAGAAATCTATATCGCGGCTCTTGTGTCGCTTTCGGTTGTAAGAGAACTTGGCCCTGTTATTACGGGCCTTGTTGTCGCAGGCCGTGTCGGGGCATCCATATCTGCAGAGCTTGGCACAATGAAAGTTACTGAACAGATAGATGCCTTGGAGGCAATGGCTATTGACCCTGTGCATTATCTTGTGGTACCGCGATTTATTGCGCTGCTTATTGTGCTGCCGATTTTGACTGTTTATGCTGATATTGTCGGTATTATGGGTGGGTTTTTGATTGGTGTTACCAAGCTTGGTATCGGGGTTACGCAATATACAAAATTAACTTTTGAAGCATTAAGCATGATTGACATATATAGCGGTTTCACAAAGCCTATTGTGTTTGCGATAATTATAGCCCTCATTTCCTGTCATGAGGGTTTTAATGCGAGAGGCGGCGCAGAAGGGGTAGGGCAGGCGACTACAAAAACAGTTGTGAATACCTTTGTTTTAATTATTATGGCAGATTGTCTTATAACCGCATTATTTTATTTTCTTCCCAGATGATAAAAGTTGTAGATATTTGGAAGGAATTTGACGGTCTTCAGGTATTAAAAGGTGTAAGCCTTGAAATATATGAGGGAGAGACTTTTGTTATTATAGGACAGAGTGGCTCCGGAAAAAGTGTTTTTTTAAAACTCCTTTTAGATCTCTTGCATCCTGAAAAAGGGAAAATATATATAGATAGTCAAGAGGTGGTACAATCAAACGAAGAAGAATTATATTCTATAAGAATGAAATTTTCTTTTGTCTTTCAAAATTCTGCCCTGTTTGATTCATTAAATGTCTATGATAATGTTGGGTTTAGTTTGGTACAGCATACGGATTTAAGCGATGATTTGGTGGAAGAAAGAATTCTATACTGTCTTAAACTCGTGGGATTGGAAGGCATAGAGTACAAAATGCCGGCTGAGTTAAGCGGTGGGATGAAGAAAAGGGTAGCTATAGCAAGAGCTATTGTATTTAACCCGAAAATTATTCTTTATGATGAACCTACTGCGGGGCTTGATCCTATTGTTGCTTCTTCTATCAACAAACTGATAAAAAAATTAAAAAATGAGGTAAAAGCAACATCTATTGTAGTAACGCATGATATGAACAGCGCTTATTTTATTGCTGATAGGATTGCTATGCTGTATGGAGGAAAAATAATTCAAGTCGGTACTCCGGATGAAATAAAAGACTCAAAAAATCCCTTAGTAAAGCAATTTGTTAAAGGCGATTCCGAGGGTCCGATACAAACATGATAATAAATATCAAAAATGGAATATTAAATATAAAATATATTGAACGTTAAACGGTTTTTTTATTTTTACAGTCTTAATTTTTTTAATAACAGGAGGTAGCTATGGAATATATAAGAAAGAGCGAGTGGAAACTGGGTTTATTTATTGCCGGTGGAATTGTGTTTTTTGGGGCGCTAGTCTTTACTATAAGTAATTTGAGTTTTTTTCAGAAAGGTTATGAGATAAGAGTCCTTTTTCGTTTTGCTAGCGGCATAGATAGCGGGGCCCCGGTAAGGCTTGCCGGAGTAAAAGTAGGAGAGGTTAAAAATATTAAGATAATTTATGATCCCGGAGATGAGGTTCCGGCTATAGAGCTGGTTTTATATATTAAAGAGGGTGTTCGCATGAGGCAGAACGCTGATGTTTTAATAAGCACGCTTGGGCTTCTGGGAGAAAAATATGTTGAGATATTGCCTGGTACTACAGAGAAGCCGCTCCTTAAAAACGGAGACATTATTGTCGGCCATGATTCTGTTCCTCTGGCAAGAATAGCAGACCTTACCTATCAGATAGCTCAGAAGTTGGATCAGGCTATAGATGCCTTTAGAGAAATATTTGTTAAAGAAGAGCAGAAGAAAGATATTAAGCTGACATTGCGTAACATCAGTGACTTAAGCAGTAATATGAACGATTTAGTCCTTAATACGGATAAAATCATGCAGCAGATAAACAGTGGCGAAGGAACTATGGGTAAACTGATTTATGATGAGCTTCTTTACAGGGAAGCCCTGGATCTAGTAGGTGAAGTTAAAAGAAATCCCTGGAAACTTTTGCGTAAGACAAAAGAGGTAAAGAAAGATGATCCAGTTAGCGGAAATCAGGGTTATTTTTATCAGGAAGATAAATAATGAAAAAACAATCTCTTTTTGTGTGTCAAAATTGCGGATATCAGTCTAGTGGGTTCCTTGGCCGTTGTCCTGAATGTGAGAGTTGGGATTCCATGCTTGAGGAGATTAGGGAAGAAGAGAAGAAAGCAGGTTCAATTCTTAATCCGGCACAACTGCTTAGCGATGTTGTATTTCAAGATAAGAATAGATCGACAAGCGCAATAGGAGAGTTAGACCTGGTTTTAGGAGGTGGTATTGTTTTAGGGTCGGTAATCTTGCTGGGGGGAAAACCTGGCATTGGCAAATCAACATTGATGTTGCAGGTAGCATCCAATTTGGCTAATAGCGGAGGCTGTGTTTTATACGTTTCGGGTGAAGAGTCTCTAATGCAAATAAAGATGCGTTCCCAGAGGTTAAAAGTAAACGATAAAAAGGATCTTTACCTTCTTTCGGAGACAAGCCTGGATGTCATATTAGAGCAGGTGGCGGCTATAAAACCCAAATATCTCATTATTGATTCAATTCAGGTAATTAATAATCCGCAGCTGTCTTCATCTCCGGGAACTATAAGCCAGGTTAAGGAATGTGCTGCCAGATTAACCAGAGTTTCTAAAGAAAAAGGTATCTCCACCTTTCTTATCGGCCATGTGACAAAGGAAGGGTTGCTTGCCGGACCTATGGTATTGGAGCATATAGTTGATACTGTTTTGTATTTTGAGGGAGAGAGCTTTCTGTCGCATAGAATATTAAGAGCGGTAAAAAACAGATTTGGCTCTACCAATGAAATAGGTCTTTTTGAAATGGATGAAGATGGCCTGAAAGAGGTCAAAAATCCTTCTTCTGTATTTTTGCTTCGTGAAGAAGAGCAGGTTCCGGGTAACGTAATAGTTTCTACTTTAGAGGGGACAAGGCCTCTCTTAGTGCAGATTCAGGCTTTGGTTGCAAAATCATATCTGGGATTTCCTGCCCGTAGAACTATAGGATTAGATCACAATAGAGTAACACTTTTAACCGCTGTTTTAGAAAGGAGGGCTGGATTAGGACTCTATAACCAGGATATCTATGTTAATGTTGTCGGCGGTTTAAAAATCAACGAACCTGCTGTTGATTTAGGAGTTGTTTTGGTTTTGGCGTCTTCTTTAAAGGGGGTATCCCTTGCTCATGATTTGGTTGTTTTTGGTGAAGTGGGATTGGCGGGGGAGATTCGTAAGGTAAGTTTCGCAGAAAAGCGAATTAAGGAAATTATTAAGTTAGGTTTCAAGAAATGTCTTATACCTCGTGGGAATTTGGCGGATAAAGAGAAGTTTGATATTAAAATAATAGAAACATCAACCGTAACAGACGCACTAAAAATATTGGAGTGAGATATGAATATAATAAGATTTTTGTTTATACTAAGCATTTTTGTTGCAGGATACTTTCTCGGTTTCCAGTTTTGGCAAACTAATATAGAAACGGCTGTTATACTGATAGCTATTTTTGCTGTTGTCATTTTATTGATTGAGTATTTAACTTCCAGATCAAGCAGTTTTTACCTTATTTCTTTTATTCTCGCGTTTTTAACGGCCGCTTTAGCGGCGCTTCTCATGAATCGGCTGGTTTCGCTTTTGAATATTAAATTTCCAGCAGAATCCGTCGTCGTATTTTCATTTTTGGGGTTTTTATATTTGAGTTTTGCTGCAACATTCAAGTTGATACAGACAAAATTTATAGCTTCTCCCAAAACAGGCAGAAGCGAGTTGATAGTCGTAGATACCTCTGCGATTATTGATGGGAGAATTGCAGATCTTTGCGCAACAAGGTTTATCTCGGCGCGCTTCCTTATACCCAAGTTTGTGCTAAAAGAGCTGCAGCAGATAGCAGATTCTCATGACCCTATAAAAAGAACAAGAGGCAGACGCGGTCTTGATGTATTGAACAAAATGAGGAAGTCTAAAATAGAGATTGTAATAGACGAGCATGATTTTGCGGAAATAAGAGAAGTTGACACCAAGCTTATTCAACTGGCAAAGTTTTACGGCGCATCTATTTTTACTACGGATTATAATCTAAACAAGGTTGCTGAATTGCAAGGGGTGGTTGTTTTAAATATAAATGACCTCGCTAACGCCCTGAAGCCTGTTTTTTTGCCGGGTGAGACAATGAAAATCAGGGTTGTTAAAGAGGGTAAAGAGGTTAATCAGGGTATAGGCTATCTGGAAGATGGAACAATGGTTGTTGTTGAAGACGCAAGGCGTTCAATGGGCAATTTCCTCAATGTTGTTGTCACAAGCGTTTTGCAAACATCGGCAGGCAGAATAATTTTCACTAAAAAAACAAACCATTGAAATGCGGATAACACTCATTCTTCTGGCTGCCGGCTTGGGCGGCAGATTAGGGAAAAATATTCCAAAGGCCCTTGTAAAATTGAATAAAAAATATCTTTTTCTTCATTCTTTGCGGCAGTTTAAGAAATTAAAAATTTTTAATCGCATAGTTCTTGTTGTTCCGTCTGGACACGAAAAGAAGTTTAAAGATATATTGAAAAAAGAAGGGCTAACCTCTTTAGTTAGAGTGATTAATGGCGGCGTAGAGAGGGTTGATTCCGTATTTAATGCAATTTCCTCGATATGCGAATCAGACATAGTATTTATCCATGATTCTGCGCGCCCTTTTGTAGACAGAAAAATGGTTGATATTCTCTTAAAAGCTGTCAAGAAATACGGGGCAGTTGTTCCTGCTATTGCCATGCGCTCAACATTAAAGCTTTGCCGAAAAGGTTTTGTAGTAAATACTTTAGATAGAAGAGACATCTATGAAATACAGACACCTCAGGCATTCAAGATGGGAAACATAGCGGCAGCATTCAAAAACTATAAAAAAACAAAGGTAAAAAAAAGAATTTGGGATGACAGCTATCTCATAGAGTTAAATGCAAAAAAAGTAAAAATTGTTCCGGGGGATATTTTAAATATAAAAGTTACATATCCAAAAGATTTAAGGCTGGCAGAATTGATAACAAAACTATGCTTATAAGAACAGGATTTGGTTTCGATTCCCACTTATTTGTTAAAGGGAGGCCTTTATATTTAGGGGGTATAAAAATAAAAAGTAAAATAGGCCTAAAGGGTACTTCCGATGCAGATGTCGTGATACATAGCCTTTGCGACGCTATTTTAGGAGCGCTTTCTGAAAAAGATATAGGAGAGCATTTTCCCGATACAGATAATATAAATAATAAGCGCAGAAGTACTGATTTTTTGGTTTTTACCAAAGATATTCTTTTAGTCAGAGGATATAAAGTTAACAATATAGATATAACAGTAATTTTAGAAAAGCCGAATTTAAGTCCTTACAAGAGTTTGATAAAAAACAATATTGCTGAAATTCTCGGGATTCCTAAAGAGATAGTTTCGGTTAAAGCTAAACATCCCGAAGGAGCTTTTTCCAAAAAAGCTGCTGTTTGTTATGCATTGGCAACTTTATTTTCTGAATAAATATATTAATTAAAATGGTTAATCTAAATGCATAAAAAAAACGGCATCTTTTCGCGGTATGCATTATATATAATTTTTGTATTAATCTCCTGGTTTTTAAGCCTAAAAATCGGTTTGTCTAATACTCAAGCGCTGTCTCTATGTGTATTTTTTGCTTCGATATCAGGTACGCTTTTTTTCTGGGAATACCGTCTCAGCTTTGCTCTCTGGGGTTCGTCAGCATTAATATTGACGCATGTTATCAGCCTGGCTAATTTTGTCCGCTTTGCTTCGTTGGAAGTTATTCTGTTTCTTATAGGTATGATGATTATAACGGGCAATCTTAAGGAGTTGGGTTTCTTTGATTGGGTTTTAAGCAAGCTGCTAAAAGTGAAAAGACTTAGCGCAGAAAGGTTTTTGCTATTTTTGATATTTATTTCCGCAATTTCGGCCTGCTGTGTGGATGAAGTTTCTTCGATAATTTTTATGGTTATTCTTGTTATTACAGTTTGTGATTATTTTGAGGTAAATCCGGCCCCGTTTATCATAATATCTGTTTTAGCTACCAATGTCGGCTCTACTGGTACGGTGCTTGGGAATCCTATTGGAATATTAATTGCTTCAAAAGCCGGGCTTCATTTTGAAAGTTTTATTATTCACTCCTTTCCTTTAATGCTTTTTCTCTCTATTATACTTTATTTAGTTTCGCGGGTAATATTTGCAAAACCTTTAAGAGAGTTACGTGAAAAAATTGAGCTATATGGGCCCAATGAGACATTATCTTATCTGATTAAGGTGCCTGCAGATAAAGATTTGCGTATCGGGATTACTATTTCTCTGATTACATTTCTAACGATAGCTTTACATAGACGATTAGAGATTATGCTTAACCTTGAGTTAAATACAGTACTTTTGATCACCCCTCTTATCTCATCCGGTATTCTTATGGCCTGGCGTAAAAAACATGCCAGAATTTATGTAGAGCAGGCAGTTGAATGGTGGACTATTATTTTTTTCCTCTTTCTATTCGCGCAGTCGGGGGTGCTGGAGCATACTGGCGTAACAAAGGTTTTCGCAAGCTGGTTTTCAACTCATATTGCAGGCAGCCGCACTATATTCATTGCCTTTACAATGCTATTGAGTGCTATTGTTTCCAGCATGATGGATAATGTAATTCTGGTTGCTGCATTCATACCTATTTTAAAGGAGGTTTTAGCATTGAATCCCGAGTATTCCAAAGTTGCATGGTGGGTGCTTCTTTATGGCGCCTGTATAGGAGGAAACCTCACATTTATAGGTTCTACTGCAAATATAGTAGCCTTGGGAATGATAGAAAAAAGAAAGAATATATATATCGGTTTTATTCAATGGTTTATTCCGGGGCTGATTTCTACTGTAATACTACTTAGTATAAGTTTTGTAATTTTTAACTTTTTACCCATATACAAATAGAGGTAGGAGTTATATACGCAATTTAAATTTGACATTTTAATAACTTAAAGGATAATAAATAAAATGTTTATGGTATTGATTATATTGGGATTAGTTCTTTTATGGATTCTGGCAGTTTCTTCCCTGTTTAAATCAGAGCTTGATGCAGCTATGGAAAGAGATCCTGCTGCAACGAATAGGTTTGAGA
>CAZAPE010000005.1:0-119 GCA_964487065.1 uncultured Planctomycetia bacterium
GGAACAGGACATTTTTGCTTTGTTAAAACCGGACATTATTGTATTGCGATTACAGCAATTGAAATTTATGGTTGCGGGGGTCCCGATTGAAACCATCGGGACGGCCTCCTTAACAATGA
>CAZAPE010000005.1:219-30844 GCA_964487065.1 uncultured Planctomycetia bacterium
CTTTAATGCAACGCAGCCAATCTATTTCAAAGATTATATTTTATGGTTGCGGGGGTCCCGATTGAAACCATCGGGACGGCCTCCTTAACAATGAGTCTCACAATGAGATGCTCTTTAATGCAACGCAGCCAATCTATTTCAAAGATTATATTTTATGGTTGCGGGGGCAGGATTTGAACCTGCGGCCTCCGGGTTATGAGCCCGACGAGCTACCTGACTGCTCCACCCCGCGATCATTTCAAGATTGATTACAGAAACTGCTTAAATTACAGAAATCTTCTCAAAAATCCGTATATTTCAATAATCACTCTTCAGTTTGTGAAGGAACAAATTCGTAAATTATCTCCCCTTCCCTTACTATACCCAGCTTTTCCCTAGCCCGTTTCTCTATATATACCATATCGGTGTTCAATAATTCAAGCTTTTTTTCCAGAGCTGTATTCTCTTTTTTAAGAACATCTACCTTGTTCTCTAACTCCCTATTTTTCGCTTTTACCTCCTGAACCCTTCTGTATCCAGGATAGTAAACTATTATAAGAATAATAATTGTAATCAGGATTTGCAGAATTCTTTTTTTAACTCTTGTATCCATAAGGTCCCGGCATATCTTGCCTTATCTTTTAATTCTTCTTCTATTCTAAGCAATTCATTATATTTTGCTACTCTCTCCGAGCGCGAAAGAGAACCGGTTTTTATCTGCCCGGCAGAAGTGGCTACTGCAAGATGGGCAATAAAAGTATCTTCTGTCTCCCCGGAACGATGTGAAATTACTCTCTTATATCCGGCTCCAGCCGCAAGATCCATAGTATCGAGGGTTTCGGTGAGAGTGCCTATCTGGTTAACTTTTATAAGTATTGCATTGGCAATCTTCCTTTCGATACCTATGCTCAATCTCTTTGTATTTGTTACAAAAAGATCGTCTCCTATCAGCTGTATTTTATTGCCCAATTGCTCTGTTAAATATTTCCAACCTTCCCAATCATCCTCCGCTAAAGCATCTTCAATCGATATTATGGGATACCTGGCGGCTAAATCTTTGTAGTACTCCACCATTGCAGAAGCAGTAAAATTCTGCCCCCGGAATTTATAAACACCATCTTTATAAAAAGAGGATGCCGCGCAATCCAAAGCGATGAATATATCCTCGCCAGACTTATAACCGGCCTTACTTATAGCCTCCATTATAACCCTTAATGCTTCTTCATCTGACTCCAGATCCGGAGCAACTCCACCTTCATCACCAACTGCAGTTGATAAACCGCGCTCTTGCAATACCTTTTTTAAGGTTTGAAATATTTCTGCTCCTGCCCTTAATGCATCCTGGAATGTCTTAAAGTTTACCGGCGCAATCATAAACTCCTGAATATCTAAATTATTATCCGCATGCTGGCCGCCGTTTACAATATTCATTAAAGGCACCGGTAATAAAAAATCGCCTTTTGGCCTTATAGATTTATAAAGAGGCATCTTATTATATGCGCTCTCTGCCCTGGCTACTGCCATAGATACAGCTAAAATAGCATTAGCCCCGAGATTTTTCTTTTCCTGGGTCCCGTCAAGCTTTAATAGTATTTCATCTATCTTTCTCTGCTCGCTCACCTCCTGTCCGATAAGCTTGGGAGCGATGATTTCATTTATATTCTTAACCGCCTTAAGAACACCTTTACCGAAAAACCTGGTTTTATCATTATCCCTTAACTCCAGTGCCTCATGTTCGCCGGTGGAAGCCCCTGAAGGAACCGCTGCTCTGCCCAAAGCGCCATCTTCTAATATAACATCCGCCTCAACTGTTGGATTACCGCGTGAATCTAAAATTTCACGTGCCTTAATCTGTTTGATTTTCATGCTTTACTCTCCCTTTTAATGAGCACATGACTTATGGAACACACCGTGCGACATAAGTCATAGGTGCAAATTACACCGCTGAGAGTGCTAAAATTATTTTAAGAATTTTAGCACATTCCTCGAAGCGGAAATGCTATTATATAATGAGCAGTAAATTATTAACCTCTCCAAGGTTAATAATTTTAGGCATTAGCCGTCTGCGAATTATCCCCAGCGCATAGACACCGTAGAAATGTTTCACATTTCTCGGTACCAAGTCCTGGAAATGTTCCGCATTTCACAGGGTTTCACAGAAATCTGCAGGGGACATATTCAATTTATTATTTTAACACGCCTTCCTTCTACCTTAAGCCTGCCTTCGATAAAAAGCTGAATCGCCTCAGAATAAACTTCATGCTCTATTCTATGCAGCCGCAAAAGCAAGCTTTCCTCATTATCATCCTCACATATTGCTTCCTCTCTTTGTAATATTACCGGCCCTGCGTCTATATCCTCATTAACAAAATGAACGCTAACACCTGTAGACTTAACGCCGCTTTTAAGCGCATCTCTTACTCCATGCATACCGGGAAATGCCGGCAAAAGCGCAGGATGGATATTAAGAATTTTGTTTTTGAAGTTATTTATGAAATAAGGAGTTAAGAGGCGCATAAATCCCGCAAGAACAACAAATTCGACCGTACACTCTTTAAGCTTATCTAAAATAACTCTCTCATACTCCTCTCTTTTTCTGTAATCCGCAGGGTCAAAAACAAATGTTTTTATTCCTGCACGCTCTGCTCTTAGTAAAGCAAAAGCATCTTTGTTATCAGAAACCACCAAAACTATTTTTCCTGTTATTCTCCCCTTTGCTGTTGAATCTATAATTGCCTGGAGATTGGAACCGTTTCCGGAAACAAAAACCGCAAAATTCTTCATTTTTTATTTAAGAGAGTATTTTTTAGAGATTTAATCTCAATAGTATTCATGGGACATTTTTCTGCTGCCTTTTCCCAAAGCTGAAGAGTTGTGTCTTTAACCTTTTCTGGATTTACCCGGGCAATATTTTCAGCGATTAAAAACCCACCCGGAGGCCCTAATTTTACACAAACTCCACAGCCAATACAACCAACGCGGCACACTGATTTCACATAAACCATCTTGTCTTTGCTGGAACAACTAACAACAGGCAAAAAGTCACTTTCCCTATTAATAATGGTAATAATATTCTGAGGACAACTTTTTACGCACAAACCGCAACCAATACATTTATCAATATCTATAACTGCTAAACAGGCTATTATCTCTATTGCAGATGCAGGGCAGACACCAACACAGTCGCCAAAACCAAGGCAACCATAACTACATCCCTGATAAGATGAATAATCTCTTGCTCCACGGCATGTTTGCACGCCCTGATATGCGGCATAAAATGTCTTATCTTCTCTTCTGGCTTTACAGAGAACCAGAGCCTTTTTTGTATTTTCCCCTACATCATGACGGCCTAATATCTTATAAATATTACTCATCTCCTCGCTTTTAATCAACGGACAGAGGGCATTCTCGCCTCTAAACAACGCCTCTGAAAAATTCTCACAACTTGCAAAACCGCAGGCGCCGCAATTTAACCCTCCCAGCATTTGGGTAACATTTTCAAGGCGGGGATCCATACTTATGCGAAACTTCCTATAAATAACCCATATAATAAATGCAAAGACAACTGCCGTTATCAGCATTGCAAGAGCTGGAATAAAAGTCACATAACCTCCTCTATAAATGCAAGTGGAATTGAATCGGTTTTATCTCCGATTTCATATTCTAAAAATTCCTTCCCTTTTGAATCCATTATTCTACATGGATAAACATCTTTTTCAATAACTTCTTTGCTACTATCAGAGAACCTAAGCCTTACCCTATTACGTAATTTTATTGCCCTCTCAAGAGTTTTTATAGTCTCTGTATAATTAAGATGCGAAGACGCAAGATGTTTATCTCCGCCTTTTTTAAGCAAATTTATAAATACATACGCAGCCACTTCGGCATCAGCAAGGGCACGATGACTTGTTTGAACAGAAATTTCTAAACTCTTAGCCACATTTATCAGAGGATAGCGCCCTAAATCAGGTAATACTTTTTTTGCCAGCGCATATATATCTATAGCATTTCTGAAATCGACTCTATCCATGCCAAGTTCTGACAGCTCCGAGTTCAGGAAAGCGACATCAAAACAGGCATTGTAAGCAACAAGCTTGTCTCTGCCGGCAAATTCCATAAAAAGGGGAAGTATTTCGCTGTTTTTAGGCGCATTCTTAAGCATGCCCGGTGTTATTTTGTTGACCATATAAGCTGCGTATGAAATCTCTCTTTGGGGATTAATAAGGCTGCTGAATGTATCTAAAATTAAGTCGTTTTCTATTCGCACAGCTCCGATTTCGCAGATTCTGTCCCCGGTAACGGGGCTTAATCCTGTAGTCTCACAATCAAAAACTATATATCTCATTTTATTTTTTCCGGCTCTTTTTTAAAAACCCTAAAGAGAAGAGCAAGATTTTAAGTTTTATCTTGGGTATGTAAAAACATGAGTAACGACTATAATAAACATCAAAAGACCGAGCAGTATTTTAAAGAAAACCGCTCCGAATCTGCCCAGCAATGAACCAATGCCGGCACGGAATGCTTTTAATACATCCTGCTTCTCTTTTAATTCTACAAAAAAAGCACCCAGAAATATACCTAAGAGCGTTAAGGGTAACAAACCGGCTCCAAATGAGGCCAACGATATTGCAATACCTACCAACCCCCCTATTATAGCTCCAAAAGCAGCCTTTTTACCTGCTCCGGAAAACTTCGCACCAAGTATTATAAATACATAGTCAAACAACTCGCCGATCAAATATATAAGCGCAAGAGCCAATAAAACTTTAGGCGTAATAATAGCAAATCCGGTTAAAATCGAATAAAGGCTTGAGAATAACAGTATAAGCAATGTTCCGAATCCGCCAAAAATAATAAATACAAAAGACAAGAAAGACAAAATCAAAAACAACACTGTTATTAAACCTTCCATAATAATAAAACTCCTCTTATATCAAGATTTTAAACCTGTTTTATTGTATCAAGAAAAAAGCTTAATTATAAGCCATAAATTTTTTAAAAACTCGCAGCAAAAATTGCTATAATATGGATTATGCGCAATATTAAATGCAAACTCTGTCCAAAATCCTGTCAAATCGCACCCGGAGAACGGGGAAACTGCAGAATACGTTATAACTCAGGAGATAAACTTATAGCCCTCACCTATTCCCGGCCCTGCTCTATCCATATAGACCCTATTGAAAAAAAACCTCTTTTTCACTTTTATCCGGGGTCAAAGATATTATCCCTGGCAACAGCAGGATGTAATCTGCATTGTAAAAATTGTCAGAACTGGCAAATCTCGCAGTGCAATCCGGAAGATATACCCGCATATAAACTTACTCCAGAAGAAGCAATAGATTTAAGCAAGCGTTACGATTGCGAGATGATTGCTTACACCTATACCGAACCGCTCGCCTTTTACGAATATACCCTGGATACCTCGACATTAGCCAGGGCGCATGGCCTTAAAAATGTGCTTGTAAGCGCAGGATATCTAAACAGGGAGCCTTTAAAGAAAATCTACTCCTGCACCGATGCTGCCAATATCGACCTTAAATTTTTTAACGACAAACTTTACCGTCAGATTACAACCGGAACACTTAAACCGGTTCTTGAGGCTCTGGTTTTGGCGCGCGAGATGAATGTGTGGCTTGAAATAACACATCTTATTATACCGACAATAAACGATAATTTTTCCCAGATAGAGAAAATGTGCATCTGGATCAGAAAAAACCTCGGGGCTGATGTACCGTTACATTTTTCAAGGTTTAAACCCCTTTATCTGCTTCAAAATTTACCCGAAACTCCATATAAAACATTAAAAAGAGCGCATCTAATTGCCAAAGAAAACGGCATTAAATATGCATATATAGGGAATATACTATCCTGCGAGGAAGAAAGTACCTTTTGCAGCAATTGTGGTGCTATATTAATTAAACGCATTGGCTATAAAATTTTAGAGTATAATATAGTTAATGAGAGCTGCAGCTTTTGCAATACCATTATCCCAGGCAGATGGAACACTTAGATAAAAAAATAGATAATTTGCTCAGCAAAAAAATATCGCGGCGTGATTTTCTTAAACTAATTGGAAAAACAATATTTTTTTTAGCACTGCTTGGTATGCTGCCTCTAAAATGGGTAAAAAACAAAACCGGAAAAATTGTTATTAAAACTAAATATTTTAAACCTGAATATATCTACTGCGATAATAATCTGGCAGGATGAAAAAAATATTAATAATCACAATATTATTTCTGGGGGTATATATTATGGCTAAAAATACAGATGCTAAAACTCTCAATGCTACATGCCGCGGCTGGTATCCGGATGATCCGAAATCATTAGAAAAAATGATTGATAATTTTTTCTCTAATGTCAAGGTGGATACCGAAAGGATGCCAATTGCTTTGATAGAGCCGCATGCGGGATTAGAATATTCGGGCCAGAGCGCAGCATATGGCTATAAAACGCTGCTGTCTAAGGATATAAAATACATATTTATACTGGGACCTGCCCATAAATTCTATACAGATAAATTGGTAATACCAGACAGCGATTATTTTAAAACTCCGCTGGGTGATATCAAAATCGATAAAAAAATCAAAAAAGAGCTTATTAAAACAAAGCTATTTGAAGTAAATGACGAGGCTTTTTACGGGGAAAACAGCGTAGAGCTGCAGATACCGTTCTTACAGATAACTTCCGGCAATTCAAGCATTATACCTATTGTAGTAGGGCAACTTGACAAGAATAAGATTGAAGATGCAGCCCGGATTTTAAAAAAATACTTAAATGACGAATCGATATTTATTATCAGCTCTGACTTCACTCATTACGGATACAGATACAGCTATGTTCCTTTCAGCGATAACATAGAGGAAAACATTAAAAAATTAGATTACGGTGCGATTGAAGAGATAAAAAAAATCAACCCCGAAGGCTTTCTGAAGTACATACAGAAAACTCAGGCTACAATCTGCGGTTATATCCCGATAGCCATATTACTGTCCATGCTGCCTAAAGATACATTAGTCGATGTTTTAAGCTATACTACCTTAGGCGATATGACAGGTGATTTCTCAACATCAATCAGCTATATCTCAATAGGATTTTATAATAATGAAGACACTGCCCCGGATTCAAACTTAAGTAAGGATGAGAAAAAAGAGCTGCTTAAACTATCAAGAGCTGTGCTTGAAAAATATATCCGGGAGGGAAAAATAATAGACCCTAAGGATATAGGTATTAAGCTTACTAAAAATATGAAAAAAGAAAGAGGCGCTTTTGTAACGCTGAATAAGAACGGCAGGCTGCGCGGATGCATAGGAGAGATATTCGCCACCCAGCCTTTATATGAGACTGTAATAGAGAAAACTATCGCTTCTGCCATACATGATTTCCGCTTCCCGATGGTAACAGAAGAGGAACTCGACGATATAACAATTGAAATCTCCGTTTTAACTCCGCTTAAACAAATATCCGAGTATAAAGATATAAGAATAGGCCAGGATGGAGTCTATATGATAAAAGGGGCTCATAGAGCAATATTCCTGCCTCAAGTAGCCTCTGAGTACGGCTGGAATCTTGAGACAACGCTTATGCATTTATCAGATAAAGCCGGCCTAAGTCCTGACGCCTGGAAAGAGGGTGCAACTTTTTATACTTACCAGGCAGAAGTTTTTAAAGAAGAATGAAAAAAAAGATTTATCTGCTCATCTTCTTTCTTCTGGGGGCGTTTTCTTTAAGCACGCAAACAATCCTTATAAGAGAATACCTCCTTTCTTTTGAAGGCAATGAGCTTGGGTTGGGAGTTTTTTACGCCTCCTGGTTTCTCTGGATTGGAATTGGAGCTGTATTTACAATTAAAAGACAAAATTTCTTTGAGAAATACTTCTTAAAAATTGTCAGCTTTTATCCGTTATTTTCAATATTTCAGTTCTGGATATTCCGTTCATTGCGCGGGGTAGCCGGAATTTTTCCCTGGGAATTCTTTCCGCTGCAAAGATTAATCCCATTAACTTTTATTTTTAACGCTCCTTTTTCTCTCTTAACAGGAATAATTTTCTCAACCGCATGCATATTTATAGGGAATCTTGAAAAACCGTTGAGCGGAATTATTTCAAAAGCCTATATTTATGAGTCCTTTGGAAGTTTTCTCTCCGGTATTGGCGTGACAATCCTTATATCAAAGCTTCTAAACCCTCTTTCGATACTTTTAATTTCTATACTACTTTACCTTGGTTTTGTCTTAGGTATAGCTTTGCATAAAAAGGATAAAGCGGCATCTTTATTTGCTTTATGCGGCATCATTTTCTCTGTTTTTTCAATGTCTCCTCAGGGTCAGTTCATAGAAAAGAGTGACCAGCTGCGCTGGAAATACACATTTCCTGATGCCGAACTCATAGAAGAAGTATACTCCCCTTATCAACATATTAAAATAGCCAGATATGATAACGAGATTATAGTGCTCTTAAACACAAAGATAATTACATCTCTTCCGGATAAGACATCCGCAGATGAAATGGCGGCAATATTTCTTGCTATGCAGAATATGCCAAAAGATATCCTTATAATCGGATATGGCGCAGAGAATTGCATTGCCTCACTCCTTGACTCACCTATAAATAGCCTGGAATACCTGAATCAGGATCCGGAATACGCAAGGATTATAAAAAAATACCTACCGTATGATTTAGCTATTGCGTTTAACGATAGCAGATTTAAATTCATCTCAAAAGACCCTTTTATTTACTTAAGAAAAACACAAAAAAAATATGATCTTATAATAATAAACCTTCCTGATCCTTCGACATTAAACCTAAACAAATACTACACTTATGAATTCTTCCAGGACGTTAAAAAATCTCTTTATGAAACCGGGGCAATGGCAACAAGGATAACCGCAGCAGAAAATTTTCTCGGCAGCGAAATAAGAAACTATGGCTCCTCGATATACTATACCTTAAGAAATGTATTTGATAAAACCTGTCTAATCCCGGGGGATACAACTTGGTTTTTTTCAGGAAGCAATAAATCGCCAATAACTGAGGATGCAAAAACCTTATCTGAAAGATATAAAAATATTTTGCCTTCCCAGTCTACGTTTCATCCTGAAGGTTTTTACAGCCTGCTATTAGACGCCCGCCTTAAATTAGCTAAAGAAGCCTATCTTGATAATCCTATCTTTAAAAATGGACGTTTAATAAATTCTGAAAATAATCCGCTATCTTATTTCTTAAATCTGCTTATTCTTGGAAGATACTCAAATCACTATTTGGTAGGAATATTTAAAGAGGCTTTCCTTTCCGGGTGGGTAATATTTTTTGCTCCGATAGTTTTTTTACTGCTTTTGCGACTACATTATCTTGTATTTATTCAAAGCAATCAAATAACAATAAGCGTATTCAACGCAAAAACTTTTCAGTTTTTTTCAGGGGCATGTGGTTTTATTTATTATATTATTCTGCTCTTTATGTTTCAGAGTAAATTCGGCACCCTATTTTTATTTATAGGCTTCGTTAATGCATTATTTATGATCGGGCTTCTTGGCGGAAGTTTTGCGGGGAGAAAACTTATTCTTTATTATAAAACCATAAAACTCATATTTTGCCTTTTTATTATTCAAATTATTCTTTATCTTGTAACAATCCCGCTACTTACAAATATCGCATCTAAAACGACTATGCCTTTATTATTTTTTCTGCTTTTTCTTGGAGCAGGTCTTTTTACCGGCGCATCCTATCCGTTGGCCGGGAAGATTCTTGAAGACAAAAAAAACTCTTTGCTTACATTAGGAGCGTCTTTAGAATCGCTTGATCACTGGGGAGCTGCTTTGGGAGCAATAACTGCAGGCATAATTATTATTCCGCTACTGGGGATTTTTAAAACACTGCTCCTTCTTATATTGGTTAGCGCAGCTATTCTTCTACTTTTTACACTTGAGACAATATGGGGTAATAAAAAAATAAAGAAAAAAGAGGTAAGATTCTCAAATCCCTATATAAAAACCTCTTATCTTCTCTTTGCAATTTCAGTCTTTTTTTTATTCACTTTCAATTATCTAAATAAGAAAAAAGATTTTCTATCCGCAGATTCTCCCAGGCTAACATCAGTATTAAGCGGCTTTGAGCTTAGCGGCATAAAAACAATTCTTTCGCCTATAAAACATTACAGCGCACATAATAAAGACGGAATTTTCTATATATTTGAATCTAAAAACTTCTGTATAAATAATAACGGTTTTTCCGGCCCCACGCACATTACATTGGTGCTTGATGAGAATAAAACAATAGTAAAAGCCATTTTAAGTGAATCTAACGATACAAAAGCTTATATAGAAAGAGTGGAAAATTGGCTTGATACTTTAAAAGGCGAAAATATAGCTCAATTTTTATATGCTAACAAGAACGTAGATGCTATAACAGGCGCAACATATACCAGTTCAGCCGCTATTAAGACAGTTAAAGATATGTCTACATTAATTCTTGATGCTTTCGGAGGGGCTAAAGAAGAAATAGGGGTTAGAAAAAAAGCATTTAGAGGTATAGCAAAAAGTTTTATCTTTTTAATATTTACCCTTATTGCAATTGTTTTATTCCACAAGAAATGCTCCAGAAAAACAAAAATGATATACTACCTGTTTTTAGTAATAATACTTGGGTTTCTTTTAAAGATGCAGTTTTCAAGCTTACAGATATTTAATATCCTAACCGGCAGTTTCCCGGAATTAAAGAATTTGCCGCTTTTTCTTATTGCATTCCTGCCTCTTATTTTGGCCTTATTTTACGGAAGATTTTACTGCGGATGGCTATGTCCATTTGGAGCAATACAGGAATTGATAGGAAATACACCGCTAAACAGGCTGCCAGAAAAGAATTTTGACAGAAAAGCCCGCTATATTAAATATGTGTACTTTGCGCTTATAATTGTCTTGGTCTCGCTAAGCAAAAATACTCAGCTATTTGACAATGAGCCGTTATCTAGAATATTTACGCTTTTTACAAGGTCCGGAATTAAAAATTTACTGCTTTTTATTGTGCTATTTTTTTCTCTATTCGCCTTAAGGTTCTGGTGCAAGTATTTTTGCATCGTCGGAGCGCTGCTTTCTTTATTTAATAAGTTTGCGCTCATTAAACGCGCGCAGGAAAAAAACTTCTTGCGCTGTAAATTAAATATCTCCTCCAGGAGGGATTTAGACTGCATTCAATGCCAGAGGTGTTTTGAAGATGAAAAATAATTTCTATTTAAAAACGGCTCTTTTTATAACATCGCTACTGATACTCTTAAATATTATAAATAATCTGGCTAAAAATACTTCTCCGATGCAGAAAATAAACAGGCTGAATATACCTTTTGATGTAGAGAGAGAAAAAATAAAAAACTCGATACAAAACGGCATCCTTTCTGAAAAAGAGGCTATGTTTTTTGAAAACTTAGATTTAAAGAAATCTGATTAAGAAAAAAAGTTTTTTAGCGCAAGTATAAGCTCAGAGATATTGTAAGGATTTTCAATTACATCCAGAACATAGGCCATTTTAGCGTACTTCTCAAGCTCTAACTTATCCCCTGGAGAAGCAAGAAGTAAAATAGGTATATTCTTTAATTTTTCAGCCTCGCCTATTTCCTTTAAAAGCTCGGCACTATTAAAGCCCTTACTGTAAAGATCTACTACCAGCAATTGCGGATTTGATTCCTCTATCTTAGCAAACGCTTCGTCTTTGGTTTTAGCTATCTCTATTTTAAAATTCTCGCGTTTTATCTCGGGCTCTAATATCTGAACTACATCAATATTATCCGTTATAAGAAGAAGCTGCCAAATCTTACTTTTTTTCACCTCTTTTTTAAATTCGCCCGGTTTTCCTAAAACTTTGTTTATAATCTCTATCAAATCCGCAGAATCGAAAGGTTTTTTTATATAATACTCTGCTCCAAGGCCGTATCCTTTGCGCTCATCCTTATCTAAGGTCTTTGCGCTGAGAAATACTATAGGTATCTGCTTCGTATCAGACTCTGATTTCAGCTTCTGGCAGACACTGAAACCATCCCCTGCGGGCATCATTATATCAAGAAGAATCAAATCCGGACTCTCTGAATGAGCCTTTTCTATTGCCTCTACCCCGTCATATGCTGTGACTACGCCGAAACCGTGCGACTCAAGACGCGTTTTTATAAGGTATACCAGGTCTTCCTCATCATCAACAATCAATATTTTCTTAGACATTTATCATCCTCCTGGATTCATTCGCCAACCAATTTCTTGACTTTGGCAATAACGTCATCCGGATTATAAGGTTTGGGTATAAAGCCTGCGGCCCCGATTTGGGCAACCTTTTTCTCGGCTTCCTCCGGGGGCAGGGCAGAGATAAACATTACCGGTATTAAGTTTGTATCCATAGACATCTTTAAATGCTCAAAAACACCATAGCCATCGCCGCCGGGCATCTTGATATCTAAAATAATTAAATCCGGCTTTAAATCATGAGCCTGTCTTACACCCTGAATACCGTCAAAGGCATTAAAAACATCATAGCCGCTGGATTTCAAGCGCATTCCTAACATCTTAGCCACATCGGGCTCATCGTCTATAATTAATATTTTTTTAGCCATAATTTAACTCCCGCCAAGTTGTTTCTTAATTTTATCAAGAAGATCTTTAGAATCATAGGGTTTTCTTATGAAGCCTACCATACCTGACTGAATGCATTTTTCTTCCACATCAGAAGTGCCTACTGCGGTAACTGCAATGACCGGAATGTTTTTTGTGCGAACATCTTTTTTCAGCTCCCCTGCCGCCTCAATACCGTTCATTCCAGGAAGAAGCATATCCATGAGTATTAAATCCGGCTTTTCTTGTTGAGCTATTTTTATTCCGCTAATAGCATCCGGGGCAGAAAGAAACTGGTAACCGGAGGCCTCTAATCTAAAACGTATCATCTTAATCTGGTCCGACTCATCCTCAATCATAAGTATTTTTTTCATATTTTAATCCTCCTTACTCTTTATCATAACTACGCTTTAGGTAACGTAAACGTAAATTTTGTTCCCTCTTCGGGCTTGCTTGTAACCCATATATGACCTGAATGCGCTTCAATAATTCCTTTAGATATTGAAAGCCCAAGCCCGGTACCTTTATCGCCAGGCCCGGGAGTACGCCTAAACTGCTGGAATTTACTAAAAACATTGGGCAAATCCTTCTCTTGAATACCTATACCGGTATCAGAGACACTGCACTCAACATAATCGCCTTTATCTAAAACGCTGACTTCAATAGAACCCTTTTCTGTAAATTTTATGGCGTTATTCACAAGATTCGTCATAGCCTGGATTATTTTATCAGAGTCAACATTTATATTTATTTTTGCGGAATTAAAAACTGTATTGATTGCTAAACCGGCAGCCTTTATTTTTAAATCAAATGAGGAAAGAACATTCTTTATCTGCTCTATTAAATCAATATTCACTTTTTGTAACTGCACTTTTCCGAATTCAATTTTGGATATATCAAGAAGATTATTTATAATCCTGGCTAATCTGTCTATATTGTTTTTTGAAGTTGTAAGTATGTCTCTCTGTTCTTCTGTGACATCGCCGACAATCCCATCTAATACGAGACTTATGCCTTCCTTGGCAATAGATAGCGGAGTGCGCAATTCATGGGAAACAGTACTTATAAAGTCATCTTTAATTTTATCTACTTCCTTTATTTTGGATATATCCTTTGCAATATGCACAATGCCTAACAGATTGCCTTCATTATCAAGCATAGGCGAGGTAGTTACAAGCAAAGGAATACCTACTTTAGGGTCGTCAACCTCCTGGATGTGCGTCTTTTTATCCTTCAGGGTCTCCTCGAAGGGACATAGCGGCCAGGGTTTATCTGATTTATGAACAATCTCAAAACATTTTTTGCCTATTATCTCTTCCATCTTTAAACCCATGGCATCGGAAAAACTCTGATTGCAACGGATAATATTCTTATTCCTATCCTGAATAAAAACAAAGTCACCTATAGAATCAAATGTTCTCTCCCACTCCTCCTTTGCCTCTTTTAACTTATCTGTTAAAATTTTGCGTTCTTCTATCTCCTTATTTAAAAGCTCTATCGAAGTAGTCTTAGATTCCAGTACTTGAGCCATATTGTTGAATGAATTTGCAAGCTGACCGAACTCATCTTTGGCTTTGATGTTTGTTCTGAAAGAAAAGTTACCTCTGGAAATTTCTAAAGTCAGGACTCTTAACTTATCTAATGCATTGGTAATACTGTGTGAAAAAAAAGTAGACAAAGAAAACACAGCAACAAAGACTAACAAAATGGAAATAATTGTTAAATTAATGCTGCGTAAGACTATTAGCTGCGTATTTTCTATTGCACCAAAAGTTACGGCTTTGGCAGACTTTAAAGAGTTTTCATACTCAACACCTTTTATTTCACGATAGCTTTGTATCGCTGTTTTATAATTATTTTTTTCTTGAGTATAGTTTTCACCTTCTAAAATCTTAATCGCTTCTTCTCTCTCCCCCTCATCAACAAGATCTATTGCTCTATGCTCCATATCAAGGAGCGCTATATTTGCAGTATCTACTTTTTTAAAATTATCCTTATCTGTATCGCTGCTACGCTCAAGCGCAAATTTTATAATGCGATCCAACTCCGGCTCGACATCCAGGTAACGCTGCTTCCACTTATAATCCCCTGTAAAAGCATAGTTTCTTGCTGCCTGGGTTAGAACCTCATCGTAATAAATTATATTGCCTGCCAAATGATCCAGGTATAAGGCTTTATCCAACATCTCAATGCTCTGTGGTATATCGTTATACAAAGGCTGGGCCATTTTTTTAAGCTGCCCCAATAATGCATAACCTAAAAAAACAACTAAAACCGCGGCAACAACAACTCCCAGAGATAACTTATAAATTAGCTTCATATTGTACCTTTTTTATTATTAAACATATTTATAGCTATTATGCTTTTAATCTCTTAAAGATATCCTCTGTATCGCTTGCTTCTCCGGGATAGGAGATTACTATATCTTCAAACTCTAGATTATAGCCATTTTTTGAAAAATTGCTCTTTATGTTTTCCTTGGCCCGGGCTAAAACTATGATTGCGCTCTGCTTATCGGTATCAGGAAGAATTAAAAGCACTCTTTCTTTAAAAGAAAATACAATATCATTTTTGCGCCGCAATGTTTCTTTGATAATATCTATTATATTACTTAATGCTTGTGCCTTGTCTTTATTGTTAATTGCAGCGAAAGCATCTAAATCTTTTACGATAAGCGCTACTACTGTTACACAGCTTTTTTCACTTTTAGCAGTTTTTATCTCGCGGCTTAAATATTCTTTAAAAACCTCCTCGCGGCTTAAATTTGGCAGCGTAAAATAAAAGCTTGCTCCTTTACCTAAATCACTCTCGGCCCAGATATTGCCAGAGTGCGCACATATAATTCCCTTAGATATCGAAAGCCCAAGCCCGGTACCTTTTATTCCCGAAGTAGCCTTGCTTAAGACCTGACTGAATTTATCAAATATTTTATCTATATTTTCGCAGGCTATGCCAGGACCTTTATCTTTAACCGAAATTACAACCTCATTTTCTCTATACTGGACTTTTGTCTCTATGCTCCCTGAAGAAGGGCTAAATTTTACAGCATTGGACAATAGGTTTACCAATACACGGTGTATCTTCTCACGGTCACAGAAGATCTCATATTTTTCGCCCTCTGAGTCAGAATCTATTTTAATTGATCTTTTATCCGTAAGATCCTTAAAATCTTTAATAATATTTATTATAAGCGCATTAATATCTGTAAACTCTTTATATAAAGCAAGCCTCCCGGCTTCTATTTTAGAAACATCAAGCAACGAATCTACCATGCCAGCAAGACGCTGTATCTGCCTTTGCGCTCTTTCTAAGATATCCTTTTCCTGATGCATCAGTTTTTCAGACATATCCTCTAGAAAAATCGAAACCGCCTCCTTGACAATACCAACCGGATTTCTTATCTCATGGGCTGCGTAGGAGATAAAATCTGATTTTTCCCGGTCTAATTTCTCCAACTCCTTATTTTTCAGCTCTAAATCTTCATAAAGACGCTTCGTTTCATTATAAGTTCTGCTAAGATCACGCTCTGCTTCTTTACGTTTGGTTATATCCCTTATAGTGCCAATACTCCCGATAAATTGGAGCGGCTTATTATTCATGTCCTTGCTCCATTTGCCAAAAGAATGCAGCTCGACACAACGACATTTAACTTGAGCATCATTTTCTTTCTCTGGCGTAAGCCTTACTTCCAGATATTTAGTCATCCTTTCGCCCGTTCTTCTCTCATCAAATAATTTAGGAGATTTCTCATCTCCGGTAATAGTACCTCTGTATTTAGGCAAAACAATTTCCCGGCTTACCTTTTCTAAATCATCCTTATGGATAAGATGCCTAAAATGCTTTCCTATAAGATCGCGGGGCTTAAAACCTAACTTCCGTATTCCGTCGCTTATAAAAACAAACTTTCCTTGAGTATCTATCTCATATATTATATCGGGGATTGTTTCGGAAAGCTCCTGATACCGCTTAAGCGCCTCTTCAAGGCTCTTTTCCGCAGTTTTCCAATATGATATTAAACGCTCAAGTTCTTGTATTTTTACATCTAAAGATTTTTCTTTATTGAGGTCCTTTTTAGCGCTTTCTTTTAATTCAGCAGACATAGGCAGTTAGGATAAAAAAACAAAAACTATTCTACAAAAGATTATTGTTTACTTTGTTTAAAAGGTCTTCGGTCTCATAGGGTTTTCTAATAAAGTCATTAATCCCGGCGCGAGAGCAAATCTCTTCAATATCCCGGGTTCCTATCGCAGTCATCGCAATAATAGGAGTATGGATTGTTTCAGGGGACAACCTTAATTGCTTAGCCGCCTCAATACCGTTCATTCCAGGAAGAAGCATATCCAGCAATATTAAATCCGGTTTCTCCTCCTGAGCAAGTCTGATTCCATCCTTGGCATTATGTACTGTCAAAACCTGAAAACCAGAAGCGCTTAGCCTGGCTAATAATGCCTTAGCTTGATCAGGCTCATCTTCAACTATAAGTATCTTTTTCATCCTTTAATTATACCAAAATGCTTATTTGACTAACAGCAAATCTAATACCTTATTGCCCAGGATAGTGCCAAGAACGCCATTTTTAGCCTCTGTTTCCGAGAAAGATTTCGTCTCATCCTTCCCGCTGCCAAAGATAAGCAAAGGAACCGGGTCGGCAGAATGAGCTTTTAACTCGCAGGGCGTTGAATGATCCCCTGTTACTGCTATAATAACCTGATTTAAATCAAGCCTTGGAATTAGATTGCCGAAAAAATATTTATCTATTAACTCAATACTTTCTTTCTTAAGTTCTGCATTACCATCATGAGCAGGCTCATCGGGCCCTTTAAGATGTATATATACTAAATCAAAATCGTCTATATTCTCTAAAACTTTTTTTACGCGCAATTCATAATCCGCTTTTGCATCCTTAGAAGGCGGCGGAACTTCGATAATCTTCATACCTGTAAGCAAAGCTATACCTCTCTCAACTGGCATCTCAACTAAAGAACTAAATCTTAATTTATGAATGTCCGGTAATTTCGGAAATTTTGGAAGCCTATCCCCGGCATCTCTGGTTAAAATCACATTCCCGGGAAGTTTCCCTTCTTTTATCCTCTTTTTATTTATATCTGAATTATCCAAGACAACTCTTGCCTTTTCTATGAACTCATTCGTTAAATCAGCAGCTCTTTTAGCTTTTCCATCACTCTCATATCCTTTATCCGGCAGGCACTTTAAAAGCTTATTCTCGAAGCTTTCTTTTGCAACTCCGAATAATCCATGTTTACCGTAAGCAGGATCGGTATTCGACACGGCATGCGTAAGCGGACCATCAGAACATTTTATAACAAGCACTCCGCGATGGCCTATTGTAGGGCGAAAAGTAAACGTTGCGCTATGCGAGACAAGCTTAACCTTCCTGTTTACTTCATCCCCTAATGCTTTAGCCTCCTGGGTCGTTAAATTACGCTCCACTCTTCTATCTATAAGAATATTTTCATCTCCTATCGTTGCAAAATTAACTCTATAAGCTAAATCACCGTCTTTTATATCAAGCCCTTCTGCAAAACTCTCTAAAGGCCCTCTTCCTGTATAATATTTCTCTGCTTCATATCCCAATATAGAAATAACAGCCACATCCGACTCCGGAGCTATCCCCTCTGCAACCGGATATATACGGCCTGTCCTTCCATCTTTAGCCAACTTATCCATAAAGGATGTCTCTGCTGCTTCAAGCGGCGTTTTGTTGCCAAATTTTTTTATCGGCCTGTCTCCAAGACCATCCAGAATGATATAAAATATTTTTTTCATTTCTCCTCCTATAACTTAATAATCGGTCACGCTGCCATTAAAATCAACTGTTCTATCTTGCTAAAAACAATATTAGATATCGTTTAGGCATAAATCCCTGCAAATGATGTTAGCACATTAAAATATTACCGGCAATATCGTTTTGGTAAAATTAGGGTTTTATGGTATACTTCTTATGATGAAGGTAAAGAACGAAAGAAGAAAATATGGGCGCCTGCCGCTGGTTTACCCTGTTGAGATATTTGAGCCGAAGAAGATAAAAAACGCACAAACAAGGGATATTTCGATACGCGGAATGTGCCTTATTACAAAGATGCCTTTCAAAGAAGGCTCTTTTATAAAGATGAAATTGGAGCTCGGGACCGAAGAAAACACGCCTATTCCCATTGAAGGCAAAGTAGTCTGGAAGATGCAAAAGTCGAAGAATGAGTATCACCATGGTATTTTAATAACAGCTATTAAAGAGCCTGAACGGGAGATATTCAGAAAATTTCTGGCAACTAAACTAATAGGATTCCTCTTGAAGTAAATACGAAATAATAAATCCGAAATACGAATATCGAAATACTAAACACAAAGCACGAAATACTAAATCCGAAATTCTAAATAATTCTTAAATACAAAATTAGAAATTACAGAAATGCTCTTTTAGGATTTAGAGATTAAAATTTCGAATTTGCCTTTTAGAAATTAGGATTTGCCTTGTTGGGTTTTCTTAAGAATTGCCCCGAAAATCTTCGTTAACTCAACTGCTTCATTAATTAAACCTTCCTTTTGTTGTAATCCTTCGTCTTTGGGAGTGGTGAGTTTAATCCAATACTCGCTTTCTTTTGCTTCTTTCCTTGAAATTTTTATTCTAAAAACAAAATCTTTTTTGCTCAAAGATTCATTTGCCTCTATATAATTAGCTCCTACGGAACCAGCTGCCCGAGCCAATTGTCTCCCAATTTCATTATTGGTAATATTTTTAGGCAGATTTCTTACGTATTCCATTGCTTCTTTAGCAAAACTAAACGTTCTTTCTTCCAAATCATATTGCTTAATTTTTTTAGATTCTACCATTAGTATTTAGTATTTCGGATTTAGATATTAGGATTTATTAAGAACGAATATCCTTATATTTATCTTCAAAACGCTCAATATCGTCTTCTTCAAGATATTCGCCGTTCTGAACCTCGATAAGTTCAAGCTCAAGCTTCCCGGGATTTTCTAATCTGTGCGAAGTTGATCTTGGAACATAAGCACTTTCGTTTTCATGTATATTCTTCTTTATATCCCCTATTGTTATCGTTGCCATGCCCCTTATAACTACCCAGTGTTCGCTCCTATGGCGATGCAGCTGCAAGCTAAGCTTTTCAGACGGATTTACTACAACATGTTTTATCTTATAACGCTCACCCTCTTCCAAAATTGTAAAACTGCCCCAGGGCCTGTAATGCGTACGGTGCTCCAAAGTCTCCTTTCTTTGAGCCTCATTAAGCATTTTGACTAACTTTTTAACTTTCTGGCTTTCATCTTTATGGGCTATCAATAAAGCATCGTCTGTTTCAACAACGATTATATCCTTTAGCCCTATCGCCGAAACCAACCGTTTTGAGCTAAACAAAAAAGAGCCCTGAGTATCTTCGGTTACTATATCTCCTATTTTTACATTGCCTTGGTTATCTTTATCCAAAACACTAAAAAGGGCTTCAAAAGAACCGATATCATTCCAAGAAATATCCTTTAACGGAATAAGCACTGCTTTTTTTGTTTTTTCCATAATAGCATTGTCTATAGCGATGTTCGGCAACTCATTAAACCTAATTAAAAATTCATTATGCTGAAGCGATAAATACTCTTCTGCTTGCGGAAAGTATCTTTTTATTTCATTTATCATTATGCCTATCCTGAAACAGAAAATGCCACAGTTCCAGTAACAATTATTCTCCTTGAATAACTTCCTCACAACATCAGGTGAAGGTTTCTCTATGAATTTATCCACCTTAAAAGCGGAGTCAACTAATTCTTTTACTTTTATATACCCATAGCCTGTATTCTCCGACTCCGGCAAGACCCCGAAAACAACAATATTATCTCTGACTGCATACTCTTCTGCGCTCTTAAGATAGGCATGAAACTCTTCATTGGGAGATATAAGATGATCGGAAGGTAAAATTGCTACTATCTCATCGTCTTTGTATTTTTTCTCTTTTACCAGGAAATTAAGCACCATAAGCAGGGCACCAAAAGTGTTCCTGGTCTCTGGTTCAAAAAGCAGGTGCGGAATATTTCCATTTGGGATTATCTTTACAAGGTCTGATAAGATATGAAATTTATGCTTTGCGTGGCTGGATATAAAGATATCCGAGACCGGATATTTATCAAGACATCTTAAAACTGTATTCTGGAAAAAAGAAAATGGCGAATTTATTCTTATAAACTGCTTCGGGTAATCTTCACGCGATAAAGGCCAGAGCCTTGTTCCGCTTCCGCCTGCGAGAATAGCAATCTTCATATATAATTTTTTAAAATCAACACAGATAGAAGCAGATTAAAAACAACAGATTGGCACAGATTTTTATCTATAATCACCTGCGAAAACATTTAAATGTCCATCCTTTCAGAAAATATTTCTCTTAAATAATCTGTATCTTCTACTTTTTTATCGGATATTGCTATTTTTGATACTAGAACACCTTTTTTCCTATTTATTAATACCTCTAACGTATTAAGGCATCTCTCTTTACCAAATCCACTACCGTAGGTTACTAGAATATTAAATTTCTTACCCGCGGGAACTTTAAGTTTTGATAAATAACTCCTTACGCAGGGAGCCGGTTTTGCCGCCCAAACCGGCGAGGCTATAAAAATAATATCATACCCGGAGAAATCAGATTCTATTGAATCATTAAGCTTAACGCCCTGACACAAAAGAGCATTTAATACTTGAATAAAAAAATTACTTGACTCTTTTTTTGGTTTTATTTCAATAATCTTAATAACATTATCCGGATTTTCCAGGAACTTTGAAAGGTTTTCTATTAGCTTCCTTGTCTTACCGCTAAATGAATAATAAACAATTGCTATCTGCATTTATTCTTTATCCTCTGAAAAACAAATAGGTTTAAAATTCCCGTTGTAAAGAACCCTGCTATTCCTTTATATAAAAATTTTGTCTCTATATTTCCGATTTCGAAAGCAAAATGAGCATCGCTGCCGCATAGCGGTATCAAGTTAAACTCTTTTGCAAGTCTAAGTATCTTTTTGCGGTGAAAATTTAAAAAACTTCTACCATTATATACCTCTATGTAATCCGCATACGGAGCAACCTCTTTGAGTCTGTAATCCCGCCTGGTGCGTCTTATGCTTCCGTAAGGGTGCGGTATTAAGACCTTTCCTCCCTGAGCTTTTATCTCCGCTATAACAGCCATTAAATCCCGGGAACGCACCTCCTCCTTAAGCCAGAGACCGGTTATTTCCCCCTTATTGGTCTGTACTTCAGCACCTACTACAACCTCGATGTCTTTACCTTTTGCATACTCCTTAGCCAGAAGCGCGCCTTTTATAGTATTATGATCTGTAACAAATACTCTCTTAAGATTTCTTTTCAGAGCCAGCTCAACCACCCGCTGAGGAGAGGTTATTGAATCCCCTGAATATATTGTATGGATATGACAGTCGGTTCTTTTATTGGTCATAAAACTGCTGCAGAACTTTTTCCCAGAGACCTTGCGATTTTAAAATCAGCTCTATAATCTCTCTGATTGCTCCGCTGCCGCCGGGATGTTGGGTGATAATATCAGAAACCTCCTTAACCTCTGAAGGCGCATCCGGAACACTGACAGCAAGCCCAGTCTTTTTTAAAACAGGAATATCTATAAGATCATCTCCGATAAAACAAATCTCACTATCTAGGAGATTATATTTTTTCTTTATTTTTTCATAAATATCTATTTTGCGAAAAGCATTCTGGTATACCTGTAAAATTCCTAAATGTTTAGCGCGCCTTTTTAAAAGCGAGGACCTCTTTGCCGTTACTATCGCTGACATCTTGCCTTGCCTTCTCCAGAGGCTTAAACCAAGACCATCCTGAATATTAAATGCTTTTAACTCCTCTCCGTAACTACCGTAATAGATCATTCCATCGGTAAGCACGCCATCGGCGTCTAAAAGCAGAAACTTTATTTTTTTTGATTTTTCTATAATTTCTTGATTTTGCATTATCTATACCAATCCTGCTTTTAAAAGGTCCTGTATATCTACAAGCCCTAGGGGCTCATTATTTTCGCTTAAAACGATCAATTCATCAATGCTGTAATCCTGCATTATCTTGCCTGCCTCAACTGCAAGAGCGCCTGATTTTATTGATTTCGGATTCCGGGTCATAACTTCAGAGACAACTTTATTCAAAATTTCTCTATCTTTGGCTATCCAGCGCCTGAGATCGCCGTCAGTAAAAATACCCAGAAGTCTTCCTTTTTTATCCACAATTGTCGCTGAGCCTGCGCGCGCTTTTGTAATTTCAATAAGAACATCTTTTAACAACATATCTTCGCTTACAACAGGACAATTGCCTCTTTTACGCATTATATCCTCAACCTTTAAAAGCAACCTCTTACCCAGAGTGCCTCCGGGATGGTAAAAGGCATAATCATCTTCCTTAAATCCTTTCAACTCCAGAAGCACTATAGCAATAGCATCGCCTATAGCAAGCATGGCTGTTGTGCTTGCCGTCGGAGCAAGATTAAAAGGACAGGCCTCTTTCTGGACTTTGGCATTTATTACTGCATCGCTTGCTTGCGCTAAAGTCGAATTCTTATTACCTGTAATAGCTATAAGTTTAGAGCCGATTCTTTTAATTACCGGCAGGAGTCTTTTTATCTCATCAGTCTCACCGCTGTTGGAAAGCGCAATCAGAACATCTTTTTTAGTCACGCGCCCTAAATCGCCGTGAACTGCTTCTGCGGGATGGAGCCACAGGCTTGGAGTGCCGGTTGAAGCAAGTGTCGCTGAAATCTTCTGCGCAATAATACCCGGCTTCCCCATCCCGGTTACCACCACATTTCCAGCGCAGTTAATAAGAATATCAATGGCTTTTATATACTCCGTATCTACGTTTAAATTGCCTATAGATTCGGATTCTATCTGGAATATTTCCTTTATCCTTTCTAAAACTTTTGTTTTCTCCAAAGTTAAATACTCTCCCTTATTTTTTTTATCTTTTTTATAAGCCCTCTTAAAGTTTCAAAATCAACCATAGAAGCAGCATCTGATTTGGCTTCTTGAGGACTACTGTGAACCTCCATAAAAAACCCATCTGCTCCCACAGCAGCCGCTGCGCAAAGAAGCGGAGATACATATTCATTTTCTGCTGAACTCTCAACTCCCTTAGAGGGCAGCTGCGTACTATGCGTTGCATCAAAGATAACAACAAGACCGTCTTCCTGCATCTTTGGTATAGCGCGAAAATCATTGATTAAATAGTTATAACCGAAACAGGTACCCCTCTCTGTTACAAGGACATTTCTATTGCCTGTTTTATAAGCTTTATCTACAGCTTTAATCATATCCCAGGGAGCCATGAACTGCCCCTTCTTTATATTTAAAGGCTTACCTGTTTTGGCGGCCTCTACTATTAAATCCGTCTGCCGGGAAAGCAGAGCCGGAATTTGAATTACATCAAGAACATCTTTAACCATACTTACTTCATCAGGCGTATGCACATCTGAAGTAACATATATTTTAAGCTCCTCTTTAATATCTTTTAACATAAGAATTCCATCTTTTATCCCGGGACCGCGAAATGACTTTAAAGAGGTCCTGTTTGCTTTATCATAGCTTGCTTTAAAAACAAAATTTATCTCTTCCTGAGCGGCGATTTTTTTAATCTCTTTTGCATTATCTAAAAGCGCCTCAAAACTCTCTATAACACAAGGACCCAGAATAAAAAGCGCATCCTGTTTTTTGCCAACGGTAAGATTGCCAATTTTTACATTTCTATTATCCATTTTTATACCAAATAAAGGCTGTGCGGAGAGAAGTTGGGATCACACGTAAGATTAACGGAAAGCATACGCAATCCCGATTCATCTCCCGCTGTAGGTATATGTGTTATATGCACTTCACAATTCCTAAGTTCCTTAAGTTTTTCCGTCGCAAGCTGCGCGCTTGGATTTGTCGCAGCGCTTATACCTAAAGCAATTAAAGTCTCTTCAAGATTTAGATTGGCTGATTTTACATTCATTATATCTCTTTTGAAGATTTTTATTGATTCTATTATATTCGGCGATAAAAGATGAATCTCATCCGGAATGCCAGTCAAGGCTTTAATAGCGTTTAATACAAGGCTTGACGCGGCATGCATAAGAGGGGAGTTTTTTCCTTTAACAATTCTTCCGTCAGCTAACTCTATCGCAGCGCCGCAGAAAAACCCCTTATGCCCTTTCCCGGCATCTTTTGACTCATTAGCTGCAGCCCTGGCAAAAGAGACAACCTTTCTATCTTCCTCTTTCACCTGCATCTGGTGCATGAGAGTATTAATCCTCCCCAGCGCCTCTTTCTCAACAAGCCCTAACATATATTCGCAATTATACCTGAAATACCTTCTGATTAACTCCTGATACGCTGCTTCTTTTACAAGATTATCATCAATGATTCCAAACCCGCACCTATTAACCCCCATATCCGTAGGAGATTTATACACCGAAGAAACCTGCGTAATCTTCTCAAGAATTCTCTTTAAGATTGGGAAAGTTTCAACATCACGATTATAATTTACAGCTACCTTATTATAATGCTCAAGATGGAATGGATCGATAAGATTATAATCCCCCATATCGGCAGTTGCAGCCTCATAGGCTACATTTACCGGATGTTTAAGCGCTAAATTCCAGATCGGAAATGTTTCAAACTTTGCATATCCGGCAGCAGTACCTCTCTTATATTCATGGTAAAGCTGCGAAAGGCATGTCGCCAGCTTACCGCTGCCTGGCCCGGGAGCGGTCACGATAACAAGCGGCTTTTTAGTCTCTATATAATCATTGGCTCCGTATCCATCGTCGCTTACAATAAGGTCAACATCGGTTGGATAACCTTTAGTGTACCCATGCGTATAAACACGCAATCCACGTCTCTGTAATTTGTTTTTAAATATTGTAGCCGCAGGTTGATTCTCGAAACGCGTTATTACAATCGCAGAAACATCGATGTCCCACTCTTTTAGGTCGTCTATTATTTTTAAAACATCGACATCATATGTAAATCCGAAATCGGCGCGAATCTTTCTTCTCTCAATATGCCCCGCATAAATACAAAGTATGATTTCAGCCTTTTCTTTCAACTGCTTCAGGAGCCTTATTTTAACATTTGGATCATACCCCGGTAAAACTCGCGCAGCATGATAGTCATAGAGAAGCTTTCCGCCAAACTCTAGATATAATTTATTTCCATAAACTTCTACTCTTTCAAGAATCTCTTTGGTTTGTTCTTTTAAATACTTTTCGTTGTCAAAAGCTATTTTTTGCATTTTAGTAGTTCCTTTGCCCTCTCTAAATCTTCTGCGCTATCGATTCCGATGCCTTCAAATTCAGTAATAAGCACTTTTATTTTATATCCATTCCACAAAAATCTCAATTGTTCTAACTTTTCACTCTTCTCCTGGGGGCTTTCTTCCAAACCAGGATAAGCGATAAGAAAGCTGCGCCTGAAACAATAAATACCGACATGCTTATACGCCTGGCTGCTTTCATAAGGTATCGCAGAGCGCGAGAAATAAAGAGCATTCAAGCTTTTATCGAATACTGTTTTTACAACATTCGGATTTTCTATATCGCTTTTTTTATCTATTTTCTTTACAGCTGTCAGAATATCTATTGTTTTATCCTCTGCCATCTTAAGGCTGAGTTGATCAATCAATTCCCAAGATATAAACGGCTCATCGGCCTGGACATTTATAATTATCTCCTCATTTATCTTTAAAGCGGCTTCTGACACGCGCGAAGTTCCGCATAAATGCTTTTTCTCTGTTTTTATAACCTGCGCTTTAAACTTTTCTGCTGCCTCTATTATTTCAGAGTCAGAGGTTGCAATATATACGCTTTTTATCTGTTTTGCTTTTTTAGCTCTTTCATATACGCGCTCAAGTATAGTTTTACCGCAAAGATCTCTAAGCACTTTAGCAGACAGACGCGTTGAACCAAGGTGCGCCGGGATAACAACAGCTACCTCCATTTTCTTATCTCTCTTAAGAGCTCCGGTCTATTAACAGTCGCGGTTCCAATCTTGCCTACCACTATACCGGCAGCCTGATTTGCAATATAAGCGGCTTTGGGAAGCGCAGCGCCTGATGCAACCGCCAGAGAGAACACCGCTATGACCGTATCTCCGGCTCCGGAAACATCGTATACCTGCTTTGCCATGGTTGGAATATGTATCGCTGATTTCCCGCGCTCTATAAGACACATCCCCTTTTCGCCCAGAGTAACCAATACAGACTTGGCATTTAGCCTTCTAAGCAGCCTCTCTCCCGCCTTCTTTAAGGTTGCATCATCTTTAATTTTTACTCCCACTGCCTCTTCTGTCTCAACCTTATTGGGAGTTATTGTAGTTATACCTTTATAATACCTGAAATGTTCTTTTTTGGGGTCTACGCTGATATTCTTTTTGTATTTTTTCCCTAGTTCAACAACTTTCTTAATCAGACTTGCAGTAATTAAACCCTTGCCGTAATCTTCGATTATAACCGCATCGGATTCTTTGATCTTTGATGTAATTGTTTTAATAACAGCATTAATTGTTGCCGAAGAATTATGCTCTATCTCCTCCCTGTCTATTCTGACAACCTGCTGCGAATGCGCTATAACTCTTACCTTATGTGTCGTTGGCCGGGAATCCGTGAAAACGATTCCAGAGGAATCAATGCCTATTTTTTCCAGCTCAGCGCTAAGTATGCTGCCTGCGCTATCCTTTCCCATTATTCCCACAAGATCAACGCTAGCGCCTAAATCTTTTATATTATGCGCAACGTTACAGGCGCCTCCGGGCATATACGATTCTCTTTTTGCCCAAACAACAGGAACAGGAGCTTCCGGCGAGATACGCGAAACCTCACCCCATATAAACTGATCCAGAATTAAATCCCCTATTACAAGAATTCTCTTTCTACTGAATCTTTCAAGAATTCTTTTGATTTCATCTTTGTCTTTCAGTATCCAGTCCGGAATAATAGAATTTTTCATATCAGAAGATAATACCATTAACAGGGGGTTTCTTCAACCTATTCCAATGCTGCAACTACCGTACCAACCAAAGGAATATCGACATTAAACTGCGCAAGAAGAGGCGCTTTTTTAATATCTGCTGCGACCCAAATCCAAGCCTGACCTTTTGCCTTTTCATTTTGACTATTTGCTTTTATGTTAAACAGGAACGCATCTAAAACCCCGTGCTTTCTTATCTCCAGAATCCCGGCGCGAACAAGATCAACCTCAACATTCCACAGCTTTGCCCTTTGTATGACGGAAAAAACATGCTTGGTACTATTGAAATCGCTGGTCCTAAATTGATAAAAGCAGCTTATCGGATCATAAATTTGATTTTCAATAGCCACTTCTTTAACGGAATTATCCAATAAGGACCGATAGGTTATTAGTTTTTTTTCATAATCATAAACTGTTTCTGATTCGGAGCGATATCCGCCTTCTCTTCTTTTAACAAGAAAAGCGATTGGGTACCCTGAAGCAATATCTATATAAGAGTCCATACAATCATCTACCCTGAATATATATTTCAGGATTTTGTTTGTCTGCGCTTTCATTCTTATGTGATAACAGTCCTTACCTCTATACTCTTCAATTCCAAGATTTTCTATTACAACCTCTCCAACTATAAAACTTAACCAGCGTATTTTATAAATATAGCTCTCACCGATAAAATCGGCTAATTTACTCTCTTGAGACTCTATTTTTTTCTCTTTCCACTCTGCCTCATATAATGCCGGCTTCTGAGTTGATATTCTGGGAGCGCAGGAGATATTTAAAAAAAGTAAAATCAGCAGCGCTTTTTTCATTTTAAATCTGCGGACATAATATCAATAAATTCATTATAAACATCATCTACCGTAATAAGCTTAAGGCACAAAAAATCATTTTTGCAGTTATGCGCAAGGCACTCCTGGCAATGCGCATCCTTATAGATAACCCTGGCTCTTTCACTCAAGGGTCCCCATCTCTTAAAGAAAAGCCCCGGCTGTTTCCTTCCAAACAAAACAAGAAGCGGCTTACTAAAAGCATCCCCAATATGCATAGGGCCGGAGTCATTGGAAATCATACCCCGGCATTTATGTATAAGAGCGACCAGGCTCTTTAAATCTAAACTTTCATACAAAGAAACTTTTTCCCCTAACCTCTGCAAGATAACTTCGCGCATATACTTCTCTTTGGGTCCGAGAATAAAAACAACCTTAAAGTTAGTTAATCTTTTTATTCTTTCAGCAAACAGGATAAAATTTTCCAACGGCCATATTTTGGATTTACAGGAGGCACCGGGATGAATAACTATAAATTTATCTAATTTATCTGCATTTAATCTTTTCTCCATTTTATTTAAAGCCTCGCCATCAGGAACTAAAAGCTGCTTGTGCGATATATCTTCAATCCCTAAGATGCGCAGTAAATCAAAATTGTAGTCAGCCTCCGATTTCTCGCCTATCTGCTTTAGGTGTTTGGCCTTAATATTATTCAAAAACCCTCCCTTCCAATCATAGCCAACCCTTTTCGGTATTGAAGCCAAAAACGACAGCATATGCACCCTTTTTGTAGGATGGAAATTGATAACTAAATCGAATTTCTTTTTCCTAAGCAGAAATAGTACTTTTAACCCCAAAAAGATACCCGCAAGCCCACCTCTCTTATTGAGGCTTATAACTTCATCAAGATAAGGATTGCCATTCAGTAATGGCGCGGATTTATTATCAGCTAAAAATGCTATAAATGAATTGGGGTATTTCCCTCTGATAACTTCAATAGCAGGTGTCGTAAGTATTAGATCTCCAATTTTATCAACCCGCGTAAACAATATTCTTTTATAGCGAGATGCAGCATCTATCGCATCATCGCTAAGCATGCGCAGGCTGAAATTATACACCTGATCTATGCTTATACTTTTAAGGCATCTTTTATCTTTGAACCTGCATTGAGCCTTTTCGCAAGGGCTGCATGGATAATGCCGCCTTAAGACGAACGATCCCGGCGCCAGCGGGCCATATTTTAACTCCGAAGTCGGACCGAATATTGCAAGCGTCTTCTTCCCGACTGCAGATGCAACATGCACTACTGCGCTATCGTTACAAATAACAAGTTTGGCTTTTGAAATAAGAAAAGCGAGCTCTGAAATAGTTGTCTTAGCGCAAAAATTTATTACTCCTTCATCAACAGTCAATCTCTCGCAGGAAGAAGAAGCGCCTTCCTCGCCTACAAGAACTATTTTAATCTCCTGGTATCTTTTCCTTAAAAGAACTATCAGCTCCTTGAAATACTCTAGCGCCCAGGATTTGGTATAGCTTCTGGCGCAAGGAGAGATAACTATATAGTCTCCAAAACAAAAAGAGCTTATATATTCACTGTCCTGGATATTCCAGAAGATAGAAGGTTTAAAGCAAAAGAGCTCCCGGGGCGGAAAAAAAGATCTTAAAGCGCTCAGATGCTGCAATACCCTGTGGCCGCAAAGCTTCGTGCTTTTATAAACCTTTCCTTTTATATAGTAGGCTCCCATAGTATTACGCAAATCCACTACGAAAGAATACCTGCTGCGCCTTAACCCTTTAAACAGGAGAATTTTTTCCTTGAAGGAAGACTTTTTATCAAAGACTATTAACTCGCGGATATCCGGACGCGATAAAAATACCGGTTTTGATCTTTCTGATAAAAGCACGTCTATCCGGGCTTGGGGATATTTCTTTTTTAATGCTTCTAAAAGGGCTGTGGTTAAAACAGCATCGCCTATATTGCTTAAGCTAATGACTAAAATATTCATTTCTTTAGACTGAAAATGCAAAGCAGACCCTACTTAATTTTATAGCCTATTTACTCATCCATACCTTTTGAGGTCTTCAAGATAAAATAAGGCCCTAAGAGGAATGAAGAATAATAAGGCAGCAGAATAAATGCCATCAGATAAGATAAATTATTATTGAATATCAAAGCTAAAATGAGAATTCCTGCAATAGGTGCGTGTATCAACTCCTTATATACACCAAAAGGCTTCATATTCTGCGTCTCGAGCTCTCCCATA
>CAZAPE010000006.1:0-14667 GCA_964487065.1 uncultured Planctomycetia bacterium
TAAAGTATAAAAAAATACAGGGTTATAGTCTATTAATATTGTTTTTAGTTTTAATTCCTGATAAAATATGGCCATGGATATGCAGAATAGAAGGCGATATGCAAGAATTGATGCTCAGCTTCCGCTGAAATTATTTGTTAGTGATGTTGATTTTATAACTGAAACTATAAATCTTAGCTGTGGAGGGGCTTATTGTCGAATAGGCAAATTCATTCCAATAATGACAAAATTCAAAATCATGATGTTTGTGCCTGGAGAAGGGAAGAAGAAAAGCCACAAGATTCAATGTGAGGGGATAGTTGTAAGGACAGAGCCTGAATATCCAAGCGATGAGGTAAAAGACTATAAGGTTGCTATATTTTTCAGCACTATAAAGAAGACTGACCGCGCTAAAATTGCAGATTATGTCAAAAGGAAAGCTCAGCATAATCCCGCCTGGAACTGAGGCTCTCATAATAAGCGCCTGTATGTTGGGGGATAGTTGTTCTTGTAACGGAACCAATAAAAAAAACGATTATATAGCTAAACTATCAGGTAATTATAATGTAATAAAAATCTGTCCTGAAGTCTTAGCTGGTTTACCAATACCAAGGCAGCGTTCTGAGATAAAAGGCAGAGATGGCGGTAGCGGCGTATTAAAAGGAAAAGCAGCTGTTATTAGCGAAGAAGGCAGGGATTTAAGCTCTTGTTTTATTACAGGCGCAAGAAAGACACTCAAAATGGCAAGAAGTAATAATTGCACTTGCGCAATCCTTAAATCTAAGAGTCCTTCATGCGGGTCAGGGTCTATTTATGACGGTACGTTTAAAGGTAGATTAAAAAGGGGAGATGGGGTTACAGCAGCGTTTTTAAAGGCAAATGGAATTCTTGTAATTACTGAAGAAGAGTTTATATGAAAGATGCTGTTTAACACAGATAGTCATAGATTTTTAAAGAAGCTACAGATGATCGCAGATGATTTTATCTGTATAACCTGTGGAGTTTACATATTTGTTAATCTCTGTAAATAGGCTCATTAAGGTAGCTGGCTTAATCCCCCGCAGGTTTCGCAGAAACCTAACCGCTGGGGATAATGAAATGTATCCCCCCTGCATTCTTCCAGAATGGAAGAAGGGGGGGGTAATTCGCTCCGACGTAACGTCGGAGCTCATTAGGAGGTGAACTTTGATAAGTTTCCAGGATTTTAAAAAAATGGAGTTGGTAGTTGCTGCTATTTGTGCAATTGATGATCATCCCAATGCGGATAAGCTGTATATTTTGAAAGTTTCTCTATCGGATAGCGAGGAAATTCAGATTGTTGCGGGCATAAAACCGTATTATAAAAAAGAAGATCTTCTTGGAAGACAGGTTGTAATGGTTAAAAATTTAGAGCCTGCAACTATAAGGGGTATAGAGAGCAACGGCATGGCGCTTGCAGCCAGCGATAGAGAAGGCATTACTTTGTTAACTTTGGATAGGAAAGTAGAAAATGGCGCAAAAATCAGCTGATCAAAAAAAATTTAAGTCCGGTTTTGTTGCTATCGTAGGTAAGCCTAACGTAGGTAAATCTACCCTCATAAATAAATTTTTAAATGATAAGGTTTCTATAGTATCTTCAAAGCCAAAAACTACCAGAAATAAAATACAAGTTATTTTAACTACCCCTGAATATCAGCTTGTGTTTCTCGATACCCCCGGTATACACAAGTCGAAATATCTTCTGGATAAATATATGCTGAAAGAGGCAGAGTCATCTCTTGATGGCGCGGATATAATTGTCGTTTTGCTTGATGCAACATCCGGTCTAAAAACAGAAGATAGATATATACTTGACCTTATTGCGAAAAATAAAAGAAAAATTATTGCGATAAATAAGGTTGATATTGTCCATAAACCTGAGGTCCTCTTGATTCTGAGTGAAGTATCAAAATCTTATCCTGCAGATGATTATATCCCTTTAAGCGCTTTAAAAGAGGATAATGTTTCAGTTTTATTTGAAAAAATAGTTTCCTATTTGCCGCAAGGTGAGCAATATTTTCCAGAAGATCAGATGACCGATAAGCCGATGCGATTTCATGCCGCAGAGATGATAAGAGAGAAAATTCTTGAGAATACACGCCAGGAGGTCCCTTATTCAATAGCAGTGCTTGTTTCTGATTACAAGGAAGTAAATAAGAAGAACCTTATAATCATAAAAGCAGATATCTATGTAGAGCGCGAGAGCCAGAAAGGAATTTTAATCGGGAAAAAAGGTGAAATGTTAAAAAAAGTAGGTACAGCAGCCCGAATTGAGCTGGAGAAATTCTTAAATAGGAAAGTTTTTTTAGAATTAAATGTTAAAACATATGAAAAATGGCGTCAGGATGCTCAGGCATTAAAGAAATTAGGCTATGACTAAATACGATTTTAAAAACTCAATTAAAATAGGCATTATTGGAGGTAGTAAAATTTCTAAAGAGATATATAACGATGCTTTAGAGGTTGGAAAGTTAGTCGCTAAAGGAGGGGCTATTCTAGTCAGCGGCGGAATGGGTGGGGTTATGGAGGCGGCAAGTAAAGGAGCAAAAGAGGCGGGAGGTCTTGTTGTTGGTATTCTTCCCGGAGAAGATAAATCGGAGGCTAATCCATATGTCGATATACCGATTTTTACAGGCTTAGGGTGGATGAGAAATATCCTTGTCATCAGGAATAGCGATGTTTTAATAGCTTTAGACGGTTCATACGGAACATTGTCAGAGATTGCTTATGCATTTTTGTATAAAAAAACTGTTTTCGGTATAAAAACATGGAATCTGTCTAAAACAGATAAGTTAACAGGAGAGGGTGTGATAAGTTGTTCAAACCCTCGGGAGGCGGTGGAAAAGGCACTTAAAGCGGCTCAAGGCAGCGATGGATGAGGAATATTTTGAATTCAATGAAGTAGAAGAATCCCCCGAAGAGCTTGACCTTGACAATACTAAAAATTGTCCTCATTGCGGCAAATCTGTGCCGGGCGGTTCGCTGTTTTGTCTTTATTGCGGAGGCAGAGTTTCACAAAGCAGTTATTCTCTACGGTTCATTTTAACTGCAATTTTTGTATGCATCATATTTGTTTTTGTTCTTTTATTAGTCTTCTTTTAATGGTAATGTATATAAAAAGAAGCAAGTTATGAGAATATTATTAATTAAGTTATGCTATTTAATTATAAAATACACTGCGGGGGAGATTCGTCCCCTCTTGATTTCTTCAAAATCAAATCAGAGGGGATAATTCGCACCTATGACTTATGTCGCACAATACGCTCCATAAGCCATGTGCTCATTAAAGGAGGGTGTAATGAGGGAAGATCTAAAGAAGTATAAGGTTGCAATACAATGCCACTGTAATCAGAAATTAATAGTTGAAGCCGATGACTTGGCAGATCTTCTTAGTAATATCCAGCATAATATTATAAGTCATATTAAAACAGATCATCCCCAAGATATGGAAAAATTTAAATCAAAGCTTAAGCAGAGTATATTTGAGACTTTTAATAAGATGTTTGATAATTCAAGTGATTTATTCGAAGGCGAAGAAGGGGAAGGCTGGAAGCTCTGAAAAATAGTTTTTAGTTTATGGTTGCTAGTTCATAGTAAAAAAATATCAAAGATAAGTATTTGTGGCTTCGAACTATGAACTGCATACTAATGACTGCAGTTTTTGCTTTCCTGCCATAGCTTTTCCATCTCATCAAGCGGTAGTTCATGGAGGGGCTTGTTATCATCTCTTGCTCTGCGTTCAATATATTTAAAGCGGGATATAAATTTTTCGTTTGTAGAATGAAGACTTACTTCAGAATCGATTTTTAAAAGGCGCGCAACATTAGTAACTGCAAAGAGTAAATCTCCGATTTCCCCGGAAATATTTTCCTTAGTCTCATTTTTAGCGATGCGGTCTTCTATTTCATGAATTTCTTCTTTGATTTTTTCGAATGCAGCTAAAGCGTCATTCCAGTCAAATCCGACTCTGGAAGTCCGTTCCTGGATAAGAGATGCTCTTGCAATTGAAGATATATTTGCAGGGATATTATCTAAAATTGAGATATTTTTTTCTTTTCTCTTTTTATCTTTTATATTATGCCAGTGATTTACGACATCCAAAGGAGTTTTAAGGTTTTTTTTGCCGAATACATGAGGATGGCGTTCTATCATTTTCTTTTTAATTTTATCTACTACATTCCGGTGAGAAAATTGTTTCTTTTCTTCCGCTATCTGTAAATATGAGAAAATCATAAACAATAAGTCGCCAAGCTCATCTTTTAGGCCTTCGGTATCTTCTCCTTCAAGGGCGCGGGCAACTTCATATACCTCTTCGATAAGGTTGGGGAGAAGCGTTTTTTCATCCTGCGCGCGATCCCATGGGCAGCCATTTTTATTGCGTAGCTTTTTTACTATATTCCAGAGCTCTTTAAACTTATCCATTGTTTTTAAATATTAGCACAGATGGGCACAGATTTATATAGGATAGCCGCAGATATAGCTATAATCCGCGCAATTTTGTGTTATTTTAACTGTGCAATCTGTGTGTTTTTAAGTTAAAATTAAAATATGAAAGTCGGCTTAATGTCGGATAGTCATGATAATATTGTAAAAATAAAAGATGCAGTGGATATTTTCAATGCCCGGCAGGTTGATTTTGTATTGCATGCCGGTGATTTCGTAGCGCCGTTTAGTATTATGGCATTTAAAAAGTTAAAATGTAACTGGCAGGGTGTATTCGGAAATTGTGATGGCGAGCACGCAGGGTTAATTGAAAAATCAGGCAACAGGATTCAAGAGGGCCAATATACAATACATTTAGATGGGCGTGATTTTGCGCTTATCCACAATTTAGACCGCTATATTCCAGAAGATGTTGACATAGTTATCTTTGGGCATACGCATGAACAGGAGATTAAAAAAACAGATTCTGGGCTATTTGTTAATCCGGGAGAATGCTGCGGTTATCTTAGCGGGTTTGCAACAATTGCTATTTTGGATACAGAGACGTTGAAGGTTGAAAACATAAAAATATAATTATGGACTGTATATTTTGTAAGATAATTAAAGGTGAGATTCCTGCTAAATTAATCTATCAGGATGATGATATTGTGGCATTTCGTGATATCAATCCCCAGGCGCCGACTCATGTTTTGATTATTCCTAAAAAGCATATTGAAAGAATATCGGATATAACTGAACAGGATGCAAATTTAATCGGTAAGCTGGTTCTGGTCGGTAAAAAGATTGCTCAGGATGAAGGTATAACCGACTCCGGTTTCAGACTTGTTTTTAATAATAATAAGGATGCCGGCCAGGCTGTATTCCATATACATTTACACCTTCTTGGCGGCAGGAAGTTTAGCTGGCCTCCGGGCTAATTTAGTTAGTGGTTAATAGTTCATAGTTAATAGTTTATAGTTTATGGTTCATAGTTAATAGAAAGCTAGAGAGACTACGAACTATGAACTAAAAGCTAATTTATACAAATGAGAAGGATGGATAATAGACAGAATAAGACACCTCAGCTAAGATCTTCAGAGATAAAAAATAAAAAATTAAATATAAAATATAAAATATACAAATTAAAGATCAAAAATGGCGGAAAATAATATCAGAATCGAAGAAAAGACTATTGAGATTTCAACCTCCGGAGATGGGGATATAATTAATATTACAGCGCAAATTGAGGACTCCTTGCGCAAGACCAAGCTAAAAGACGGTATTGTAACCTGCTTTATTGTTGGTTCTACCGCTGCGCTTACGACGATAGAGTACGAGCCCGGATTAAAGCAGGATTTACCCCGTTTAATGGAAAAACTGGTTCCTAAAGGCTCAAATTACGCCCACAATGCGACCTGGGGGGATGGAAATGGGTTCTCGCATCTCAGGGCCTCACTTATTGGTCCATCCCTTGTTGTGCCCTTTAAGAGCGCTAAATTGGCACTTGGAACCTGGCAGCAGGTAGTTTTCCTGGAGTTCGATAATACCAGCCGCAGCCGCAAGATTGTGCTGCAGTTCATAGGATCCTAATCGTTGATTTGTATCTCGCCTTATTATCTACTTAAAATAGTCTATATTCCCGGATTTATGCATTTTAACGGGGGAGAGGCTGCTATAGAGGTAATCTGAGGTAATTGTGCTGCACCAGCAGGAACTTTGATTATATCAGTCAAATTTCAGCTTTATTTCAGTCTTTCTTTATATTGTTCAGGGAATATTCGCTATATATAGACAAGTTTGCCTCCGAAGCCCTTATTTGCAAGCCGTTGATTTATAAGCATATTTCCTATAGCGCAAGTTAACATAATATACATTATCGGACGTTGTGAGTTCAGGTTGAGAGAGGCCAAGCAGAAGTCCCTTTTTGGGTTTCAGTACGGTCTCTGGGTCTCTGGCGGGCTTTATTTGAGTGTATTTAGAAGGTTTTCTCCCTACTCGCTGGATGTATTTATTATGGCTGGATAATGAAAAGTTGTCATAAAAGAATATGTCCTGCTGAATGCTGGGTGCCTTCTTAATTGACTGAATGGGACAATAGTACCTTTAATAGGCTGAGCTGATATCCCGAATGTATCTCTAAGATATTATTCTGTTGCACCTATTATTGTGTCTTCTACTAATTTATCTGTTTTGCCTCGCCATTTGACTTGGGTTAGCATCTCATCCATTAACTCTTGAAAATGGGTTTTTAAAACCTTCTGCAGTTGAGATTTTTTCAACCTTTAAACCCGTAGAAAGAATAATCTGATTTTCTTTTATTCTTCTGGCCTGCGGTATTAACTGTAATAAAAACAGCCAAAAATACCGCAATTACAGCGCTCTTTTTCCTCACCTCTCCCCCCTCCGGTATATTGTTAAAATTATAGCATAATTATATATAAGGGGCAAACGATAGGTTTAGTTCGTTAGGCTGGTTTAGCCTGTTAAATCGGTTATTATGTAGTGGTTTTTATTTTTGCTATTTAATTTTTAATATTTTTACGTCTCTCATTTCTTGACCTTTAATCCTTCACCCTGTTTTTATACTTAGTGGGTTCAGGTTGAGGAGAAATGTCTGGTTGGATTACCTTGAATTACTGATGATCTGTATTTGGGAGTACTCCTAATTCTGCAAGTAGTGTTTCTGCGTCAGAAACAAGAGAGTCGCGCCGGGATTTAAGCGTTTGGAGTACCTCTTCTTCGAATCCGGCTTCTGCAACTGCAGCTGCTAATAGCTCATCGGTATAGTATTCTTGAGTCTGGCGGGCATTACATAGTACTACATCAGGATTAAGTTTTGCAACATTAAATACTCTTTTGAAATTTGTCTGTAGTCCATTTTCTATCCAGGAAGATATTGATACCGGGCTGGTATTCATTTTGCTATGGTCATAAGACATATATACTCTTTGGCCTGCTTCTGACTGCAAATAATAGAGATTGGTGTAGAAATGATGGTCGCCGTCGCGTAGAAAAGTCCAGAATACAATCAATGCTTCCAGTGAGTTATCCTGCATGGGGAGCTTACTGCAGTTATAATCCTGCAGAAGCATCGATATCCCTATTTCTGATAAGCTTTGTTGTTCCATCCAGGCAGATAGCTGACTGTTTTGGGTATCTTCTGCCGCAACAATGCGAATTTCAGGAATATTGAATATGCCTCTACCTAAAAGATATGCCAGGTAGTTATAACGGGATGATTCGCCTAAAACGATGAACTTTCTGCCGGTGTCGTCTCTTAAAAGTGTCAAATCGGCAGGTTCAAACGGCATCCGGCATCATAAAGGCATAGGCGGCGGAGGGTACGGATGATAATTTCATCCCTTCTCAGCTGCCTTTCTCATCATTGTCTCGATATCTTCTTCTGTCATTTCTGGCCGTATTACGAGTTTTTCTGATTCAGCCCAGAATACCTCTCCCCTACGGTTTACTTTTACAGTAATACGTAAATTTCCTATATCTTTTCTGTATATGTATTGCGGGGGAAGGTATACAATTTTAACCGTATCATGGTTTTCTATTGTTTCTCTAATCTGTTTAATGGTGATTTCAGGATGAAAGCTATGGATAACATTTTGCAGAGTATCTTTTGTAAGTATAACCTTACCTTGCTCTTTTGATAAAAAAATTGAATCCTGATTTGAAGATACTCCAAGTTCTGTGAGAAGTATTTTTATGTCAGAAACAAGAGAGTCGCGCCGGGATTTAAGCGTTTGGAGTACCTCTTCTTCGAATCCGGCTTCTGCAACTGCAGCTGCTAATAGCTCATCGGTATAGTATTCTTGAGTCTGGCGGGCATTACATAGTACTACATCAGGATTAAGTTTTGCAACATTAAATACTCTTTTGAAATTTGTCTGTAGTCCATTTTCTATCCAGGAAGATATTGATACCGGGCTGGTATTCATTTTGCTATGGTCATAAGACATATATACTCTTTGGCCTGCTTCTGACTGCAAATAATAGAGATTGGTGTAGAAATGATGGTCGCCGTCGCGTAGAAAAGTCCAGAATACAATCAATGCTTCCAGTGAGTTATCCTGCATGGGGAGCTTACTGCAGTTATAATCCTGCAGAAGCATCGATATCCCTATTTCTGATAAGCTTTGTTGTTCCATCCAGGCAGATAGCTGACTGTTTTGGGTATCTTCTGCCGCAACAATGCGAATTTCAGGAATATTGAATATGCCTCTACCTAAAAGATATGCCATGTAGTCATGGCGGGGTGATTTATGCAGCACAATGAACCTATTCCCCTCAGCATCTCTTAGCAGGGTTGAGTCAGGAGGCATAAATGGCAAGGGAATTAACTCATCTTGGGGATCGATAATTGAGTATACCTGAGCTTGATATTGTTCCTTCATTCTTCTGGCCCAGGTTTCAGAGGTTAAAAATAAGGATATGGCCAATATCGATACAATAATACTCTTTGTCTTCATTATTTACACCTAATCAGCCCCTTATTATAAATATATCATATAGTTAGGAGTATTGCAAATGGAAGACTAAGAAATTGAATGCGTTATAAGCCTTTGACTCTTGCCTCTATACTATAACCCTGTTTTTATATGTTGTGAGTTCAGGTTGAGAGAACCTGTGGATAGCCCAGATATATATTGCAGCGCTTAAAATATACATGTTAAAATAAACGCAAGATGTATATTAGAGTTCCATTCGTTATGCTGCCTCTCTTTTTTATAACGCTTACGTTGATAACTGCTGCTATAATGTGCTTAATAAGCTCCATTCTCAATAAAAAGAGTACAAAGATTCTGGATGACCTTAGTCATTCTTTAAATGGAAAGACGCGGAAATTTTTGACTTTTCTTGTCAGTTTTCCTATATTTACGGGTGAGTACGAGGGGTTTAAGTTTAAAATCAGACTCTTTCTTAAAAACAAAAATAGCCGTCGTAGTATACCTTCGGTTTTAACCGTTTCATTGACCAAGGTGTCATCTTTAAAGATAAATATTTTTAGCATAAGGAAGCCTTTAGAATGGGATTTATCTGTCAGATTTAAAATAGATATCAAAGATGAAGAATATGCCGGGCTTCGGATATTTGCTAACGACAAAATACGGGTAATTAACTATCTTAAAGATGAACAGATTAAAACGGCTGTTCAAGCTCTTATAAGTAAAGGATTCTCAAAAATATCTATTACAGGTAGAGAAATAGAAGCTGAGAAATTATTCTATGATTCTGACAACGAAGATCTGAGCGCAGAAAGAATGATAGAGGTTCTAAAAGTCATCACTACACTTACCAGAAAGATTTAAAGATAATCCAGAGCATCACCTTTCTAAATCTAATTATTATAAGCTGTCAATTGCAAATCAATATATTGGGAATTTCTTGGCGTGCTGATTTAATCGGCGGGAGCATCAAAAATAAAATAAAAAATAATAATATGGAAAATAATTAAGTAAAACTGGGAATTTTTATATATTAAACTTTAAAATATTGCATCAACAGCGCAATAAAACAAAGCCACCAAAAATATCATTTCTCAACAACTTCGGATATAATCCTATATTTTTCCCAGGCTTTTGCAATTGCTGCCTTCAAATGTTCTATCGTTCCTGGTGAAAGACTTGCCTCTCCTATATATTCAACCTTTTCCTTTGTCCCACCCATCATGATAGAAATGGGTTGAGTTAACAGGTTTTTAAGTTCGGAATGAGTAACCTGGACTAACATTTTATCTTCTTTTATTTCAGCCGTACCTAAAAATTCATCTTTGCTATTTTTTTCTTCATTAAGTGTATAAAACTTAACTTTCATGTTTGTAGACTCCTCGTCATCTAATTTAGGCTCAGAAAATACCTTTAATGAGAAAGATATCATAAATAAAACACAGATTACACTTAAAAACCATTTTTTGCTTTTATATATCTTCATATTCTTCTCCATATTTACGTTCAACTATCTCCCAACGAATTTCTGAGCTTATATCAGGCAAACCATCTTCAGCAAAACCTACTTCTGCTCTTTCAATTATATCATTTTCGATTCTATAGATATAAGTCAATTCTTCATTTTCTCCATGTCTAAACAAATCAAATATAAATTTTACTGTTTCCATATAATTTGTTGATAGGTTTGCATTGAGTCTATCTCTGGCATCTGCTATTTCGCCTAATGAATCCATAAAAATATCCTGGAATGTAAATGTAAAGCGCTCTTCAGTCCTTTCCTCATCGTCATATCCTCTATAATTGTTATAAAAAGACGCATTGTAATCATAGCTATTTTTTATGTCTGAATCTTCGTAAAGAGATTCCCACTCACTCCTCTGTTCCTCTGACAAAAATTTCCGATAAATTATGTGTGCCAGTTCATGAGATACAAATGAAAACATAGCCATCGTTTCTTCTGGAGGAGTAAAGATATATATCGAGGGAGGGTTGTCGTCAAAATTAGCTTGGCCCATTATTGTATAAGTAAGAAGATCGAAATTATCCAAAAATTTATCAAATGTAAAACTTTGAGGCCAATATCTAATTGCTATGCCTTCAAATGTATCACTAAACACCTGTGGCAGGGATTCTATGGTAGAAATAATAATCCCCTGGTAAATTTCAGGGGGGAATTCCTCGTATAGTTGTGGATCTTCGGCCAATTCCCATACCTGAGAACGAACATCTTCAGGAGTAGCGAATTCAATACTTACCCCTCTGTATTGTATTGGTTCTATTGTTGGACAATCTATAGGTATAAGTGTTTCTTCTTCAAGTAGAGGTCCGGTAGGTTGGCTTCCTGGTATCGGCTCACCTTCGCCTATAACAAGATTTTTATCAACTTCTTGAGGTGTTATATTAACAGATTCAACCGTCCAAATTGGGACCACTAACAATAACAACGCTATGATATAAGAATGTTTATATTTCGTTTGTCGCTTTAATATTTTCATTTTTTTACCTCATAGCTTATCAAGCAAAATTAATGCCAAGAAAAATCCTAATGAATGATTTGTAACATATAGCTAAATCAATAAGTTATGAAAATAATATTTAGGACTGCTTTTCGAGGAAACAATAATGTAAACTTAGATTTACATACTTTTAAGTGTGTAGTGTAGCATTCTTGAAATAACACACTCTACGCTTTTAATTCAACCATAGCCTGGTGTCCAAATAGTGTCCATTGGGCGTCTAAAAACATACAAATAGATACAAAGAGATACAAAAATTAAATTACAAAGAAGACTGCTTCTTTTTTCTCTTTCTCTTTGATTTTATTGACTTTCGCTTATTTTTGAAGGGTTTAGAAAATGGATCCCTTTCGTATGAGACAAGGGGAAACCTCTCACTATTTACAGACATTGATTGTAGTTAGAATACATCTGTTATTAGTTGTACAATGCTGTGCAATACTAAGTATTACACAGAGTTGCTGATTCAACGATAGTTGCAGAAACTAAGCGGTAGGGAGAAATCTAACTTTTTAAGATACTCAATGACTGCCTGTAAATCATCTTTCTTAGGAGAGCTGACCCTTAGCTTTTCTCCTTCGATTTGAACCTGCGCCTTTAATTTTAGGTTCTTTATTCCGGCAACAAGCTCTTTTGCTTTCTCTTTCTCGATGCCGGTGCAGATATCTACTGTTTGACGAAGGCTCATTCCGGACGCTTTTTCAGGTTCGTTAAATTTAAGAGATTTTAAAGATATCCTCCTGTTAGTAATGCCTGTTAAAAGAATATCTTTAAGAGCGCGCAGTTTATACTCATCATCGGCTATTAAGGTTATCTGTTTTTCTTTGCGGTCAAATTCAATAGATGATTTACTGTTTTTAAAATCATAACGGCGGGAAAGTTCTTTTTTGGCCTGATTTACTGCGTTGTCGGCCTCTTGAAGGTCAACCTCAGAAACAACATCAAAAGAAAAATTAGACATGCTTAACTCTCCTTTATTTTTTTATCTTTTAGATTCTACGGTAGCTTCCAGGATCCTCTTTTCTTCTATAGGTCTATCCTTGCTATCGATAGCTGATTTTTCTAGCTTTTGAACCACATCGTAGCCTTCAATTACCTCGCCAAAAATAGTGTGGTTCATATTAAGCCATGGAGTTGCAGCAGTAGTTATAAAAAACTGGCTACCGTTAGCATTGGGGCCGGCATTTGCCATTGCAAGCAGGCCGGGTTTGTTGAATTTTACTTCTTGGGTTACTTCATCCTCAAAAGGTTTACTCCATATCGACTCTCCGCCGCGTCCAGTTCCTGCGGGGTCGCCGCCCTGGATCATAAAACCCTTAATAATCCTATGGAATATAATCCCGTTGTAATAGCCATTTTTTATAAGGCTCAAGAAGTTCTGACATGCCTTAGGCGCGATATCATTCATAAGCTGAATCTTAATCTCCCCTTCATTTGTCTTTAATGTTACGGTCTCTTTGCTCATTAAATTCTCCTTTCTGTCTATAAAGGTGGTATTGCCGGTTAAAATTATAATATATGATAGCACATGTTATAATTTAAACAAGTATGCCTTGAAAAAATGCTGTTTAAATTACACGCAGCCGCTTTTTTTAATTACAGCCATTCAGGAATGTTTCTACAAGAGTTCTGTCTTTTCGCGAAGGATTGTCTTTATAAAACTGTCTTAGTTTATCTGCCATATCCGCTCTTTTTGGGTAAGTACTTTCAGGGTATAGACTATCCATATGGCTGTAGTTTGTCCAGAAAAGCGCATCTATTAATCCGGATATATAGGCATCGTTCTCATAAAACCACTCATCTCCTCCCCAGTCATCTGTTTCATAATCAAATGTCCATCCGTTTAAGTATCCATCTGTGTAGATATGGTCATATTCCTCTGCATAGGAAAAAGCTACCCAGCTAAAAATGACTGCAAATAACAATATAATTGTCATCTTCTTCAAGGCATCCCTCCTTTTTTAATTATTTTTACTACAATTACAATATAGTATTACCTAAATAGTTTACTGCTTGATAATTAAGGCTATCAAGGGCGAGATGTATTTAAGAGGCTAAGAATTTAAACCGTTCTTTTATTCCTTCTTTTGAGGGCTTTAACCATTCTCTCTAAAGCCTCAAGGCGGTTTGAGCCTTCCGTGAGATGGTTTTTACAGACTGCGGCATCTCCGCGTCTGTTTTTTATTTTAAAAATTTTTATTTTTTCTTTCTTTGCTTTTTCCATTTTTAAAAATATGAGAAACCAAACGATACTCTATATTCGACATCATAGAGCTCAAGAATGCTGAGGCCATATTTATTAGCTATTTCCTGGTGTATACTTTCAGACTCTTCTTTGGATGCATTTTCAGGGAGTTTATCAAGCTTTGCAAATAGCTCATCATAAATATCAAACTCTCTATCGGTTGGTTCAAGAGAAAATCCTTCATCATCGATAGTTTTTGCCTGCTCTATAGTTAATCCGTATTTATCCGCCACGCCCCTGCACACTTCTTCATAATCATCATTTTTAGAATTTGTTTTGTATAATAAATCGTGAAACCCTTTTACAATATCATAATATGCTTTTAATTCCTGATTCGTCAGGGACTCAGTATTATGAATCGGTATATTTCCTGACAGCGCTAAAATAGAAACTAAAACTAATGCAATTATTTTTTTATTCAGTAAATATTTCATAATTGTTAGTTTAATTTTTTAAAGTGAGTTTCTGCAGCTAACGCAGCTACTGCTGTAAAAATAATCATTAAAGGCAGAAATATCTTTAATGGTCCAAGATATAAATAATACCGGGCCCAGGAGATAATTTTTATCCAAAATGCCGGGTTTGAACTGCTGATTAAAATACATATTATTGCTATTAAATGAGTTGCGATACTTGCTGAAATAAGCGTTGTAAAGGGCAGTAAAAACCCCTTAATAGCGCCGTATTTTATGTAATCAAGATGCGTTGAGAGAGACTTATTAAAATTTCTCTTTAGCCATGATAATATAATAACAATAATCACAGCAGCAGTTATTTTTTGCAAAAGGATAAGAAGCAGAAAAATTAAGCTGTTATACTTAATACTCCAGCTTAGTAGCGGGTAATTAAGAAATAATGCAAGCAATATGTCGCTTAAACTAAGAATCAATGTAATTCTTGCAAATACAAGATGGTATTTTTTTACAATCATATTGGGTTTTTAAAAAATATCAAGTATGCTTGTTACTTCTTCAAGGCTGAGTCCGTATTTTTCTGCCAGCTCCTGACAAACTTTATTCCACTCCTCTTC
>CAZAPE010000006.1:14677-20079 GCA_964487065.1 uncultured Planctomycetia bacterium
GTTGGCGGGCTGTCTTGAAATTGATTTAATGCCTCTATCCCCTCTAAAAGTAGCTTCTCTTTCGTATCGGTAAGAGCATCGCTCTGCGCATTTAGTATAGGCAATTTTAACAGTGTCAGTAATATAATACTAATTACAATTAAACGTTTATTCATAGTGTATTTATTGTAATTTTAAGACTAATACTTGTCAATTAAAGATAATATACTACGGTTGGTTTAGGGTGTAATAGGTCTAATAGCGGTTGTTATTCAGCCCTGAAGGTGAATTTTTGACCTGCTACGGTAGCTTCGTACATTAAGCCGCCTTTGGGGAGTGTAAATATTGCTACTCCATCGCTATAGTCAGCATCTGCAGAGGCCCCTTTTGTCACTGCGACTGCAGAAGCGGCTGCTCCGAGTTCGAAATTTCCGCTAGTAAAATTATCAAGATCCTTTTTTTCTTTAAAAAATATTATTTCGCTATATGCCTGGCCGCCAAGCTGAAAACCTATGCTTATTTGTTTCAAGGTTGTGCTGCCTACTATTATGTTCTGTTCAAATACTTTACCTTCTCCGTATGCTGCGCCTATTCCTATCCCCCCTTTTCCTACAGTCGGAAAAACGGCATAACCATATGCTTTATCAAAGAAACCTTTCATTGCCGGATCGCTGGTCTTGAACTTTTGTATAGTTGCATTAATTTCATCGCTCATCTCGGCATCTGTTTTAGGGTTCCAGCCGGCAAATGCAAAATTGTTTATAAGCAATATAAGTAAACTTAATACACCTGTTATTGTAATAATCTTTTTCATAATCGGCCTCCTTTTTTAAATATTATACTTTAATTATTGCTATCTGCAAGTTTATTCTCAAATCGGTTCTTATCCTTGAATAAGAATATTAATTTATATATAATTATATAGTTATGCATAAGTATATAAACAAGATTTCTATTCAATTGTGGACTTTTCTTGCATTAACTTTTTTAAGCATTATTATTCTTGCTAAATACGTAAATCTAAAACCGGAAGTCAGCGATGATTTCTTTTTCTCCAGTGAAGATCCTCAATTTCAATCAGAAAAAGAAATTTCCAAGCTTTTTGTCAGGAATGACAGTATGGTTGTTCTCTGCGCCAGCGGTGACATCGAATCCTGGCGCTATCAGGATAAAATTTTTGATTTAAGCGAGGCTTTATTGGGGTTAGGGGCTGTTGTTGGAGTAAGAAGCCTTACGCATGGACCTAATGACTTCAAAGATGCTTTAAAGAGCCCGATGTGGAAGCGTCTTGTAATATCGGATGATAAAAAATCATCTAATATTATCGTACTTCTTGATGAGGAATACTCAAAAGATACAATTCCATTTGTTGAAGGTTTGATGTTTCAGTTCCAAGCCGATGATTTCAAAGTCTGCGCATCAGGGGTGCCATTCATTGTAGAGCTCATTAGAAGAAGCTTGCTAAGAGATATCAAGACGTTTAGCGCTATTGCGATACTTGTTTTTGGTCTGATTATTTTAGTTTTATTCCGTTCAAAAGGTGCATTTTTTGGAACTATGATTACATGCATTAATGCAGCTATGTGGACGTTTATGCTTAGCTATCTTATGCATATACCAATAGGAATTTTGACTGCAAATTTGGGCACTATAATATGCATATTGACGCTTTCACACATCATATTTTTGACCTATAACTGGAAAAAAGCATGTACTGAACCTACCCTTTATGCGTTGCCTTCAACTTTATGGAATATTCCGGCAAGGCTTCTTTTTAACCGCAGGCGTGCTGCAGCAATACCCAAAATGACACCTGTAGATGAGGCTATAATGCTGACATTTCCTCCTTCTTTCTGGAGCATGTTTACGACGCTTTTGGGTTTTTTGAGCCTTCTTTCGGTAAAAGCCAAACCATTGCGCGATTTAGGCGCCTCAGGCGCTATCGGGACTTTGATGGCAATATGCGCGGCTTACACAATATACCCTGTATTTTTAAAAGCCGCTTCTTCTTTTAAGCAGAAAAACCTGGCACTTAAGAAGGCAGGAGTTGAAATCTGGCAGCAGAATACTTATAATTTTTTAAACAAAAAACAAAATTCACTCATACTAATTATAGCTGTCATATGTCTGCTTGCAATACCCGGGCTTTGGATGATTGATTCAGATCCCAGTCTTCTGGCATATTTCGCTAAAAATAGCGAGATAAGAAACGGCTTAAGTTATATTGACCGTAACGGCGGCAGCTCCCCTCTTATTATTGTTGTGCGTTCTGCATCCGGAGATAAGGTTGTTTCCCAGAAAACATATCAGGATCTATGGAGGCTGCAGGAAGTTTTGGAACAACATAGGTCTGTTGGTTCTGTTGTGTCGCTCCCTGTATTGCTTGCCCAGGCAAGGAAAGCACCTCTGGGCCTTCTTCTGTCAGTTATCTCTATGGATGCATTAATTAAAATACTTGAAAGGCCGGAACAGGATGCTATTGCTAAAAGCTTTATATCTCATGATTATAAATACGGTTTGTTTATGCTCAGGATGAATGAAGCCTATCGTATCCGTTCCAGGATTGAAATTGTAGATGAAATAAAAGAGCTTGTTCTCGCGCAGGGTTTTGTACCTGAGATTGTAGGCGGAATATACAGTTTGCAGGGGCACTTGGCTAAACTTGTTGCTATCAGCCTTGTAAATGGGCTCGGGAAACTTATATTGCTTTTTGCTATTATAGGATTGATAGTCTCACATTCACTCAGGATTACCCTGGCTCTTACTTTAAGTGTTGCGCTGTTGCCAGTAACTATTCTGGGGTTAATCGGTCTTTATAGAATTCCTCTGGATATAATATCCGCACCGGCTTCAAATATTGCTATTTCTATCGGAATTGATTCAATGATACATATGATAAAGGCATACCAGCGTTTCCATGACTGGCGTAAGGTTAAAGATCTGCTTTGGCAGCCTATCTTGACCGCAATGTTTGTTATAACAATAGGGTTTGGGATATTCTCATTTTCAAGTTTTCCTCCAACGCAGAGATTTGGAATTGCAATCTTAGTTGGCACTGTATTAGCATCGCTTACGGCGCTTTTTGTGATGCCATTTCTTGTGAATAAAATTAATATTGAAAAAGTTAAAATTTTTATTATTGAAAGGAATCCATTGTCGGCGAGAAAAGACAGAATAAATTTTAAACAGGAAATCCCTTCTTGAATTTACAAAAATTTTTCTATCACAATTTTACCAAGTCTTTTAATGAAAATAATTTAGGTTTAAAAAACGCAATTTCCATCAGGTATAGTTATTTTGTAAATATTAAATAAGTGTATTTTGTTTTAGAATACGCAATCAAAAAAAATAAACCACCATTTCTAATTTTGTTTCTTCGGTATGGATGTGGAATTATGGAATAGTTATCTTTTTATGACTCTTAAAAGAATTAGAGTTGTAAGCGTAAGTAGCGTAGCTATTAATGCAAGATTTAAAAATCCGCAGCCGCTGGCAAGCCCGATAGCTGCGCATATCCATATGCTTGCTGCTGTAGTCAGCCCCTTAGCGTGTTCCTTGCTTTTTATAATAGCTCCTGCGCCCAGAAAGCCTATCCCGGTTATAACTCCGGCCATAACTCTCCCGGGTTCAAACTGATTTAGATGAGAAAAACCAAGATAGATGAGCATTACAAGAGCTGAACCAAGAGATACAAGGATATGTGTTCTTAAGCCTGCGCTTTGACCTCTTTTCTCTCTTTCAAACCCTATGAGGCCGCCTAAAACTAAAGCTATAGCCAATCTGATCAGTATAATTTTTGAATCCATATGGATATTTTTTAAAATAATTTAGTTTATATTATATTTTTTTCGCAGTTCAGGTTGCTCATTTACCGGGGAGAAAGCAACCTCATAATAGTAATAAAGAGGCTCTTTCCCGGGCTGCTTTATTTCACAGTAAATTATATATATAGCACCGCCAAATTCATCAGTTGTTGAAATGCGTCCTCCCCATGAAATCTCACTGCCCGGATAATCTTCTTTTAAAATAGCATCAAACCCCTCGCCGCCAAGAATATCCTTTACGAATACAGCAGCTCTCTGTGCTTCATTATCCCAGGCATCAAAAGGGCCAGCCCAGGAAACTATAGGCGCTGCTATAGTTAGTAAAATTAATAATAGTATAATTTTTCTCATTAAGCACCTCCTTGTTTATCTCTATTTTATCTGAATTATCTATATGCTGTCAATTGAAAGCAGAATTTTTAAAAATGGGGTTTGAGGTTTGGTGTTTAGAGGAATTACCTTTGTTTCCAGGAAGGCACAAGATTGGGCTGGAAAGATTTTCCAGCTTTGATTGTCGCCGGAAAGTAGTTTGTTTTTTGAAGCTGCAGTTTTGTTATATATATTGCAAGCCCGATACCGAACCCAACGCAGATCAGCCCGATTATTATAATCAGGAGAAACATCCTGTTTACTGCTAACTCAGATGCATTAGGTCTATTTATAAGTATTCTTCTTAAGATTTCCTTTATTACAACTCCGGGTTTTGTTGAATTTATATATACTATTGTGTCGGCCTCTTTAATTATATAGACAGTCTTTTTATTTATGCCTTCACCTATTGTTACCTGGATAAGCACGTAGGCGCCGGACTTGTTTCTTGATATAACGCCGTTTTTAACAGCATCCCGTATACTTAATTCAAGCTCTTTAGGGAGGTTTTCACTATTTATTTTAATATTTTCATCAGTAGGATCAAGAATATTGCTGGTTTGTGTGATTGACAATTCCTGGATACTGCCCTTAACATCATCTAAATTAATGTTTTCTCCGGTTTCATTGCTTATTACGATATGGCCTTCATTTAGTTCGTTTATACCTATAAACCCTATTGCTTTTGCATCAATAGTGCTTAAATCAATTGTTGTCCCATCTATTTCTAAATGTTCTTCTCTGGCTACCTCTCCAATGTAGTTTGCATCAGCTAATAATAAATCCAGCCTATTAGTATATTCGGATAAAAGCGGTTCGAATTTAGCAACCATCTGTCTCTCATAATCTGGGTCGACACCAGAATATTGCGTTACAGCGATGGCATTATTTATTACGTTAAATACCAAAGCCTGCCTCTCTTCTGAATAGGGATCATTACTATCTAGCCATGTAGGTGCCTGACTTTGAAATGTTTTAAATTCTTCTAATGTATAAAAGATTTCTTGGCTATTTGTTGTTTCAGCAATAAGGGATGCGGCAAGATCGGCTGTACTACGTGCAAGTTCTCCAATCGGATCTTTTCTTGGTACGTCTTGTCCTGCGCTATCAGGTTGAACTGCTGTAAACGGTGTTGCAGTTACTGTTGGTTCGGCAGGATTTACTCCTTGTTCTATGCTATCAGGTTGAACTGCTGTAAACGGTGTTGCAGTTACTGTTGGTTCGGCAGGA
>CAZAPE010000006.1:20179-21624 GCA_964487065.1 uncultured Planctomycetia bacterium
TTTACTCCTTGTAAGATGAGAGATGCTGTTTGTGGTGTTGTAGGTGGTGTTGTAGATGCTGTTTGTGGTGTTGTAGATGCTGTTTGTGGTGTTGTAGATGGTGTTGTGGATGGTGTTTCTGGTGGAGTTGAAGCCGCTGCAGCTATTGTTATGACAACTTCTGGTGCTTGAGATGCTGTTGCTGTAGCAGGGTTCTCCTGAGGCGTAAGCGTTCTTTCTAACATCCTAACTGCATTATTAAAGACGACTAGAGCTCTTTGTGTATTTCTTAATGCATCTTGATTTATCAGGTTTGAATAATCTGAAGGCAATAATTCTGTTAGGTTTTTAATCTGTTCAACTCTATTTTCCACATCGTTCTTATATTTCTGGAACTCAGTAAGATCATTTAACGAGTCTGCACAGATATTTCTGCACGAAAGATTTATTTCATTCAGCATAATTTTTAATTCATGTTCACATGAAATTATATCTCTGTTAATTTCAGCCGTTGCTTTACTTAATAATCCTCCAGTAGTTGTATATTTATTTGCAACATCATCTTTTAAGTAATCAAATGCACCTAATTCTCTTTCTGCATGTCGCAATGCTGTTTGCATATTGGATAACCATGCACAGTCAAATCCGAAATAGTGCAGAAAATCATCATAAACTCTGTAATCAAAAAGTATTTTTTGTGCAAGCGTTATATTAGTTGCAAAATTTGCTTTTTCTTCATTTAAAATACCAATATTTTCTAAAGTACTGAATATAAGCGCAAGTCTTTCAACTGTATCTTGCTTATCGTAATAATCAAGATTTTGCCATTTATTTGATTCAAGGTTTTTTTCGAGGACTAAAAGCGATCTATTTGCCTCATCTATTTTGTCATAGGTTTCAGAAGATATTAATTTATCGTATACTGTTTCTGTTGCCGAAAGACTGTTTCCTAAATCAGTTAATACTTGGATATAACCAGTTAATCTTGTATCATTTGAAGATTTAAGATTTGAAACTAAATGCGATATTCGAATTCTAAAGTCAGATTTATTATTTACTGAAAGCAGAGGGTATACAATTGCGCTTATATCATTCAGGAGAGATATAAGCGTATCCATCTCAAAGCTTAATTCCTGGTCGGGTTTATTTTGTAAATCAGAAGTAAAGATGTTCCCTACATAAATTTTATTTGAGCTTATTGCTGAGGTCAATAGTAAAAGTTTATTATTGAGTTCACTCTCAAATAGTGCTAATCTGCTATCTGTATTGCTTAAAATGTTTCTTACTATTTCAGCCTCTTTGGCTGTTTCAGCAAAACCTTCTTCAAGTCTTAAAAAACGCGGATTGTTATAATATTCTAATTTTTTCATATCTTCTGCGATAGCATTGCGATTTAATGCTATTACTTCTATAAAGCTAGATATTTCAGCTACTGAATTTTGCATCGAACCTACATCGAGTACAGC
>CAZAPE010000006.1:21634-26043 GCA_964487065.1 uncultured Planctomycetia bacterium
GCATAGGCTTCATCAAAATTATTTGTTATAGATAAAATTGGAATTAAGCTATCTGGATTAAGTCCTAATGTCGGGCATATTCCATCCCAGGATGTTAAAATGTCATTTGAGCCTTGTGGTTCGATGCCAGAAACGTTTGGGTTGATAGAAGCGGTGCTTGCGTCAATACCACCACCATCAAATACTAAGCAAAATGAATTTTTTGCAATTAGAAGTATAATTAAAATTATTTTTATTGCCTTTTGTGTAGTTTTTGTTATTTTTCTTTCTCTCATCTTTCCACCTGCTATATTTATACCACATAGAAACGAAAATGTCAAATCATAATAAAAGTTTTTTAAAAGAATATAAAAGTTACATTTTTTATCTAAATTGTTTATCTATAAGGAGTTAAGGGTAGGAATGTATTATGTATGAACTTTATTTGTAAAAATTTTCTACTATTTTTACTGCATCTTCCGGTTTTTCAACTATTGAAAACAATTTTAAATCCTTTTTTACAATCATATTTTCCTTAACTAATATGCTTAAAATCCAATCTATCATTCCCTTCCAGAACTTATTATGTACTAAAACAACAGGGAATTTTTTAATCCTCTCAGTTTGTATCAATGCAAGCGATTCAAATAATTCATCCAGAGTTCCATATCCACCCGGAAAGACAATAAAGGCTTTACTGTATTTTGCAAACATTACCTTACGGCAGAAAAAGTATTTAAATTCAATAGGTGTTTTAACATACCTGTTTGAAATTTGATTTTTTGGTATCAGAATGTTTAATCCTATGGATTCGCCCCCTGCTTTATAAGCGCCCTTATTTGCAGCCTCCATTATTCCAAGGCCGGCGCCTGTTATTATTGAATAACCTTTTTTTGCAAATAGATAAGCTGTTTTTTCAGCCGTTTTGTAATAGTTGCTTTTTTCTTTTGTTCGCGCTGATCCAAAGAAGGTTATGCCTTTCTTTATTTCCGAGAGTGTTTCAAAACCTTCTACAAACTCACTCATTATCCTGAAAATTCTCCAGGGATCTGCGTTTACAAAATCTTCTTTTTTTGATTTCTTCATCTAGTTCTTCCTTTATATGTTATTTATAATGCTGCTCCGGATTCAACAGCATCGATGTTTAAACCAAGCAGGAACTCTACATTTGTCTTTGTTTTAGACATTTTTGCTATAAGTGTTTTTATCGCCTCTTCATTGCTCACATCATGCAATACCCTTCTTAATACCCAGACCCTCTTTAGTTCATCAGGATCAAGGAGCAGCTCTTCACGCCTTGTAGCCGATTTTCTGATATCAATAGCAGGATAGGTTCTCTTTTGGAATAGATTTCTATCAAGCTGCAGCTCCATATTGCCGGTACCTTTAAATTCTTCAAAAATTACGTCATCCATACGGCTGCCGGTATCTACAAGTGCTGTTGCTAAAATAGTAAGGCTTCCCCCCTCTTCCATGTTTCTTGCAGCTCCGAAAAACTTTTTCGGTCTGTCCAGAGCGCCAGAATCAATACCTCCAGTTAATACTTTACCGCTATGCGGAGCTACCGTATTGTAGGCGCGTGCAAGTCTGGTAATGCTGTCTAAAAGTATTACAACATCATTGCCGCTTTCTACAAGCCTTTTAGCTTTCTCCATTACGATTTCTGCGACCTGTAAATGTCTCTCAGCAGGCTCATCAAACGTCGAGCTGATTACCTCACCTTTAACGGATCTTTCCATATCAGTTACTTCCTCAGGTCTTTCGCCTATAAGAAGGATTATTAAGGATGCATCTTTGTAATTTGCGCTTATAGCATTTGCAATTTTTTGCAGTATTATAGTTTTTCCGCTATAGGGCGGTGCGACTATAAGTCCGCGCTGACCTTTTCCTATTGGAGTTATAAAATCTATGATACGAGTAGTTATTTCATCTTGTTTTGTCTCAAGGAGGTATCTTTCATCCGGGTATAGAGGCGTAAGGTTGTCAAAGAGTATTCTGTAATTATTTTCATCCGTATGTTTAAAATTTATAGTCTCGACTTTAAGCAGAGCAAAGTATTTCTCTCCATCCTTTGGGGGTCTTACCTGTCCATGTATAGTGTCTCCGGTGCGTAAGCTAAACCTTCTTATCTGTGATGGCGATATATAGATATCATCCGGCGATGGCAGGTAGTTGTAATTTGGAGATCTTAAGAAACCAAATCCGTCCGGTAGAATTTCAAGAACGCCTCCTCCAAACATATTTCCGCTTTTTTGGGATTGAGTTTTAATGATTTTGAATATTAAATCCTGTTTTTTTAATCCCGAAATTCCATTAATATCCAGTTCCTTAGCTAGCTTGAAAAGGTCAGATATTTTCATATGTTGAAGCAGTGCAATATCAACCGTTTTTTCCTCCGTAATATTTATCTTAGTTGATTTTTCCGGTGTGATTGGTTTTTGTTCAGCTTGTTTGCTTTCAGCTGTTTTTGATTCTGTTCCTGATTTTTTTGGCATTTTCTTCCACCTTCCTTTTGTTTTGATTGTTAATAAATATAAAATCCGACATACTCTCTTTTATTTTTAAGGGTATTAAAAACGAAATTCTCCTTTTTGCTTCGTTTGGGGATAACCTGTTTTTAAGTCTTTCATTTCTTAATTTTTCAGATGCTTTTACCAATACTATAAAATCACAGTAATCATCAAACCCGGATTCAAAAAGCAATGCTGCATCAACTGCGTAATGTTTAAAATCAGTTTCTCTAACTATTTTCAAAACTCTTTTCTTTATATAAGGATGTGTATATAACACAAGGGCTCTCCAGCTTTTTTTGTCCCTGAACGCTCTTTTTCCAAGTTTTTTAGCGCAGATTTTGTCATTATTTAGAATTTGTTTTCCAAAATAACCAGAAAGTTTTGACTTAACAATTCTTAAATTTAAAACTTGATGTGCGATTTCATCTGTATATATAGGATGGATTTTGCACTTTTCCAGCTCTCTAACTAAAGTTGTTTTGCCTACCCCAGGTTCACCAGTAACTCCTATTAGTATTTTACCTGACATTAACTGCTTCTGGCAAGCTTTTTATTACATTTTTAAATAGGTCTATATATTTCTTTGCAGAATGCTGCCATGAGTAATCTAGTTGCATTATTTTCTTCTGTAAGGAACGCCATGTTTTTCTGTCCGCATAGGTTTCTATTGCCCTTTCTATTGCCCGAAGTAAATCCTGATTTTCATATTTTTCAAATAAAAAACCAGTACCGTGAATCGAATCTTTAGTAAAATCTGTTATAGTATCAGTGAGTCCGCCGGTCTTTCTGGCTACTGGAACTGTACCATAGCGGTAGCTTATAAGCTGCCCTAAGCCGCAAGGCTCAAATTTTGATGGCATTAAAAACATATCACAACTTGCATATATTTTTTTTGCTAATACGGAATCAAATCCGAGCGTTATAGAGGTTTTTAAAGGGTATTTTTTTGCTATTTCTTCCATTATTATATGGTATTTCTTCTCCCCTGTTCCGAGTATGATTAACTGGATATCTTTTTGGCAAAGCTGATCAATTATTTCAGCTATTAAATCCCAGCCTTTTTGATCTGTTAATCTTCCTACGGCACCTATCAATGGAATGTCGCGCCCTATTTCCATATGTGTTTCCATCTGGAGATGCTGCTTATTGATGGATTTTTTTTGCAGTGTTTTTATATCATAGTTCTGCGGAAGCTCTTTGTCTTTTGCAGGATCCCAAGAGTTATAATCTATCCCGTTTACTATGCCGGCTGTATTTTGGGCTTTTGAGTTTAAAATTCCTTCCATTCCAAAACCGTATTCTTTACTTTGTATCTCTTTATTGTATGAGGGGCTTACCGTTGTTATGAAGTCAGAGAATATTAGTCCGCCTTTCATAAGGTTTATCTTCCCGTAATATTCAAGGCCGTTTAGATTAAATAGCTCTTTTGAGAGGCCTGTTTTATCCCATTTGTTTTTATCAAAAAGACCTTGATAAGCAATATTATGGATTGTGAAAATTGTTTTTGTTTTTTTAAAAAAAACATCATCTTTATAGATAGTTTTTAGATATACCGGTATTAATGCCGTTTGCCAATCATTGCAATGTATTATATCGGGTTTAAAATCCTCTTTTTTTAATAACTTAAGAACTTCAAGACAAAAGTATGAGAATCTTTCCAGGTTATCCGGATAATCCCCTTCTGGTTTGCTATAAAGATAATCTCTTTTATAGTAATCATCATTTTTTATAAAATATACTGGGACTTTTCCAGATAGTAGATCTTGATTTTTTTCAATAGAAATGCTTTTATATTTTGGGAGAACAATTCTTATATCAATACCAAGCTCTTTTAATGCTATAGGTAATGATCCTGCAACGTCTGCAAGTCCACCTGTTTTTGCGTAAGGAACACACTCTGTTGAAACAAATGCTATT
>CAZAPE010000006.1:26053-27977 GCA_964487065.1 uncultured Planctomycetia bacterium
TTTGCCATTTAATCCTCCTTTTGCAATTCCAACCAGTTTGAGCCTGTTTTTATATTTATTTCAAGCGGAATATCCAAGGTAAGAATAGAGATCATTTTATCTGTTATAATCTTTTTTATCAAGTCATTTTTTTTTGCTTCAACTTCAAATAAAAGCTCATCATGTATTTGCAAAAGCAGCGTGGCATTAACACTTTCTTTAGTAACACTTTTATCTATCTCAACCATTGCTTTTTTTATGAGATCCGCTGATGTCCCCTGTATAGGGGTATTTACAGCAAGTCTTTCCCCAAACTCACGAACTGATGTATCGTCTGAGTTTATTTCAGGCAAATAGCGTATTCTATTTAAGAGCGTAGAGACATATTTTTTTTCGCGCGCTTGGATTATTGTTCTTGTAATGTATTTTTTTACACCAGGGTAGAGAATGAAATAATTATCTATAAAATCATTAGCTTCATTTATTGATATTTCCAATTGCTTAGCCAAGCCATATGCTGAGATCCCGTAAATAATACCAAAATTTACAGTTTTTGCAATGTTACGCATCCTTTTTGATACTATATTTTCGTTTATTTTGAATATCGTTGCAGCAGTATGCCTATGTATATCCTTACCTTCTTTAAAAGCATTTATGAGGTTTTCATCGCCCGAAAGATGAGCGAGTATCCGGAGTTCAATTTGAGAATAATCAGCGCTAAGAAGCAAATTCTTTTTGTTTGCCGGAATGAAAGCTTTTCTTATCTGTCTTCCTAATTCAGAGCGTATGGGTATTGTTTGTAAATTCGGGTTGCTTGAGCTAAGCCTGCCGGTTTGTGTTATAGTCTGATTAAAAGTGGTGTGTATTTTTTTGTCTTTTGAATCTATTACTTTTAATAGCCCTTCTAAGTAAGTGCCTTTTATTTTGCTTAGTTCGCGGTATTTGAGTATAAGATCCGGCAAAGGATGCATTTTGGCCAACTTTTTAAGGCTCTCTTCGTCTGTGGAAGGTCCAGTTTTTCCTTTTTTTAGAGGTTTTAAATTTAATTGCTTGAAAAGAATCTCTCTCAATTGTTTTGTTGAATTAATATTAAATGTTTTTGCAGAAATTTTATATATGTCGTTACTTAACTCGTCTATCTTTATCTTGTAGTCATTGAGAAGCTCTTTTAAGTAATGCTTATCTACAGCTATACCTACCTTTTCCATATTTCTTAAGATAAAAATTAAAGGTTCTTCTATTTCATAATACAGTTTATCAAGATTTGATTCTTTAACCTTTTTAACCAGTATATCGTATGCGCTATCGAGGATATCGCAGTAAAGAGCCTGTTTTTTATATTCAGATTTTTCATCGAGTTCTGTTTGTGATAATAAGGATGCCAGTTTGAGTCCTGATTCCAGGTAATTAATAGCAATTTTATAGAAACTGTATTCCTCCCACGAGGGATTAAGAAGATAGGCTATGATGCTGACGTCGAATACAGGGCTTTTTATTTCTATTCCTAATGTATCTAATATCTTAGAGCTTTCTTTTATATCAAGAGATACTTTTTCAATCTCAGAGCTTTTGAAAACAGCGGATATCAAAGATATGTTTTCATGTAAAAGTTTATCTTTAATAATAAGGGCTTCTCTGCCAGATTTTATCGTAAGAATGTCAGTATCAACATAAAATATCAATTTTTTATTCGCTTCAATACTTTTAATCATTTCCTTAATTTGAGCGGAAGTTTTTACTTCGCTAAATGCAATATCAATATCAGAAACTATATTTTTTATTGTCTCCTTTATTAATAATGAAAAACCCAGTTCTTCAAATAGAGTAAAAATTTTTTTTCAAATTTGTTATAATCAGTAATATATAAGTATAAGTACATAAATCAATATTTTTTTTATTATCCTGTAAATATATTGCATCAATAAAATTTATAAATTCTAATTTG
>CAZAPE010000007.1:0-26071 GCA_964487065.1 uncultured Planctomycetia bacterium
GCGCCTTCTTATGATTGTATCTTCAGAGCTGGTTCTAGAATCAATAACTCTATCTTCCTCATGGTTGCAATAGGGACAGCGCATATTATGACTGAGCAGCTCCGATAAGTCTGATTTTTATATTTGCTTCTTCCAGCATCTCTTGAGCCAACTTATCGGGATAACTATCTTTTTCTACAATCTCATTAATCCCCGCATTTATCAACATCTTACTGCAGATAATACAGGGCTGATTTGTGCAATAGAGAGTCGCGCCTTTAAGGCTTATCCCATGAAGCGCCGCCTGGAGCAAAGCATTCTGTTCAGCATGTAAGCCACGGCAAAGCTCATGCCTTTCGCCTGAAGGAACATGCAGTTTATCCCGCAAACATCCTGTATTTTCACAATGCGTTATTCCCGAAGGAGTACCGTTATATCCAGTAGCCAAAATTCTTCTCTCTTTAACAATCACCGCTCCGACTTTTCTTCTTAAGCAGGTGGCACGATCGGAAATTATACCGGCTATCTGCATAAAATAAGTATCCCAATCCGGCCTCTTATTCATATAAAACCTCATCGTAAAGCGGAAAATTTTTAAGCAGTTCCAAAACTTTGGCTTTTACGTCTTTAATAACTTTCTTATCGCCTTTACTTTTTAATATCTTATCGATTAAGTCAACTATTATAACCATCTCTTCCTCTTTCATCCCCCGCGTAGTTACGGCAGGAGATCCGATTCTAACACCGCTTGTTATAAACGGCGAAAGAGTATCATAAGGTATAAGGTTTTTATTTACAGTAATATTAGCCTCTTCAAGCATAGACGAGGCATCTTTACCTGTAACCTTATATGTAGAATAAACATCTATAAGAACAAGATGGTTGTCGGTACCTCCTGTCATAAGCCTGGTACCTTTATTAATAAACTCTGCAGCAATTGCAGAAGAATTTTTTAATATCTGTTGCTGGTAGGTCTTGAATCCTTCCGTTTGCGCTTCTTTGAATGCGACTGCTTTTGCGGCAATCAGATGCAGCAATGGTCCGCCCTGCATGCCGGGGAATACAGCCGAATCTATTGACTTGGCAAATTTAGCCTTTGTTAAAATCATGCCGCCTCTTGCTCCACGCAAAGTTTTATGCGTTGTAGTTGTAACAAACTCTACTCCCTCATTGCAGGGATTGGGATGCAGGCCAACAGCCACAAGTCCGGCAACATGAGCTATATCCGCCAAAACATATGCATTGGCATCTTTTGCAATCTCTCTGAATTTGGAAAAATCCAACACTCTCGGATAAGCGCTATGGCCAACAACTATTATTTTCGGTTTATATTTTAAAGCTAAATCCTTGACCTGCTTGTAATCTATAAGCTGTGTTTTCGGATCAACTCCATATTTTACAACATTATACATCATGCCTGAAAAGTTTTTGGGATGACCATGCGAGAGATGCCCGCCGGAAGCAATATCAAGTGCCAGAATAGTATCCTGTGGTTTTAAAACAGAGAAATAGACTGCCATATTTGCCTGAGTTCCGGAATGCGGCTGCACATTCGCATGTTCAGCATTGAAAAGCTCCTTTGCCCTTTCAATTGCAATCTCCTCAACTTTATCTACATATTTACAACCTCCATACCAGCGGGCAGAAGGATAACCCTCGGCATATTTATTTGTCAATATGCTTCCCGCTGCTTCTAAAACACCAAGAGAGACAACGTTTTCGCTTGCTATAAGCTCTAAATTATCTCTTAATCTGGCAAGCTCCCGAGTTATATATTTATAAATCTCAGGATCAACATTTTTAATATGCCGATAAGGATCATATCTGTTCGATTGCGGTGATTTTCCCAAGCCTTCTTTCATGCCTTCCTCCCTCAAAGCTAGTCAGAATCCAGTTATCTAATATCTGTTTCAAATCTTTTTGCGGCGTAAAATTTGCTGCTAAGATAAGGACGTTCGCATTGTTATGTTCCCGGGCCATTTTTGCCATTTCGGGATTCAAACACAGCGCCCCGCGAATGCCTTTAAATTTATTTGCCACAATAGTCATGCCTATGCCGCTTGCGCAGATTAAAACTGCACTGTTGCTCTCATCCCTTAAAACGCTTTCGACGGCAGGGCGAGCATAATCAGGATAATCGCAAGTCCCCTCATTGTCAGGCCCAAAGTCTTTTACTTTAATTCCTTTTTCTTCGAGGTGCTTTTTAATTATGCGTTTAAACTTTAAGCCTCTATGGTCGCTTGCAATCGCTATTCTCATCTTTTAGCCTCTCTATAATTTTAGAAATATAAAATTTTAAATCTATGAACACCCCTTCATAAACTTCAGGAGGTTTACCGATAGGGTCAATTATATCTTTTTCTTTAGATTTTGCAAATCCTGTCATAACAAAAACTTTTTTTTCTGCTTGCGGCCACTGTTTCAGTATAATCTCTTTATGCATCATCTCCATTGTAAGAATTAAGTCTGCCCAATCGATAAGCTCTTTATTTATGGGTTTAGATTTATGGCCTTTTATGTCGTATCCTTCATGACGAAGGACATCAACCGCATTCTTAGTTGCTGCCATTCCCAGGAAAGATGTAGTCCCACAGCTTTCGACATCAACGTTAAGATTTACCTCTGCGGCCATCTTCCTAAAAACAGAGGCCGCCATAGGACTACGGCAGCTATTTCCTGTGCAAACGAATAATACTTTCATATCTTAAACCTCTTTTTTGCCTCAAGAGTAACAAAGGGAGGCCCTGCTCTTAAAATTTTAACAGGATTCCGGCTTAAATCAAGCAGAAGCGAAGGCAGGCAAAGTTGGCAGCAGCCGCCATCCACAATAATATCCACCTTACCCCAAAGAGCATCAATAACCTCCTGAACACCTCGCGCAGGAAGTTCCCCGGAGGCATTTGCGCTGGAAAGGTAGAGAGGTTTTGCGAAAGAACTCAGCACTCTTTTTGTAATAGTATTGGCTGGTATTCTAAAACCAAGTAATCCCTGTTTCCTAACCTCCATAATACACGTTATAGGTCCGGGCAAGAGATCTTTTATAATTGAAAAATTAGCTTTGGAAATTTCTGTGATATCATATTTATCCAACCAGGATATTTCCGGCACACATATACTGTAGGGCTTGCCTTCCCTGTTGGTCTTTGTAAGAACTATTTTATCCAAAGCCCGAGCAGAGGCAGGATCAAATCCAATGCCGTAAACAGTCTCTGTCGGCAAAACTACCAAACTACCGCTTCTAAGCGCTTTGGTTAAATAATCTATTATTTCTTGCTGCGGATTGTAGGAATCCACCTTGAGATATTCTGTTTTCATGAAAACATATTGCTTATTTTTTCATCCTTTGCCAAGACACTCCTTCTTTGATTTTCTCTATACCTTAGGAGTTTTTTCTTAATCTTCTCATCAGAAAGCGCAAGAATTTCAAGGGCATAAAGAGAAGCGTTCTTTACTCCTGCTTCTCCGATGCTCATAGTCGCAACCGGGACTCCGGAAGGCATCTGTAATATAGAAACATACGCATCTACGCCTTTTAATGTTTTGCCGGGTAAAGGCACTCCTATCACGGGTAATATTGTAAACGATGATACAACCCCCGGCAAGTGTGCCGACAAACCGGCGCAGGCAATTATTACCTTAGTACCTCTTTTGGATGCAGAATGGGCAAATTTTTTCACCTCATCAGGGCTTCTATGCGCGGAAAGCACTCTGATTTCGAATTTAACATCAAAACTTTTTAGGATTTCTATACCACTTTTAAGCAATGGTAAATCAGAATCGCTACCCATAATAATGCTAATCAACACATTCTTCATATCACACCTCCTAATGAGTCCCGACTGTATCATCGGGACGAATTATTCCGTTGAGAGTGCTAAAATTATTTTAAGAATTTTAGCATATTTCTCGAAGCGGAAAAATCAACATACTAACACCAATTTTTTAATGAGCAGTAAATTTATAGCCTCTTATTAGGCTATACTTAAAGCTTTGTCAGAGATATCTTTTCTGTAATGCATGTTCTCAAAATTTATTGAATCTATAGCTCTATATGCTTTTCTCTTGGCTTCCTTTAAATTGCTGGCTCTAGCAGTAACATTTAAAACGCGCCCGCCAAAGGTAAGAAAAATATCCTTATTGTCTTTGCTAATACGTTTTGTTCCGGCATGAAAAACAATTATATCGTCTAAATTATCAAGGCTATTAAGGCCTAAAATTTGCTTCTCTTTCGCATAACTACCCGGATAACCTCCTGAAGCAAGCACAACGGTAACGCAGGAATCTTTTAGCCATTCTATGCGATATTTATCAAGCTCCCCGTTTATAGCGCTAAAAAGAAGCTCTATTAAATCTGACTTCATCCTCGGCAATATAACCTGCGTTTCGGGATCGCCAAACCTGACATTATACTCTAAAACATAGGGTTTATTTTCTACAATCATAATCCCGGCGTATAATACGCCTTTAAATGGAGCTCCCCTTGTATGCATACCTTTTATAGTGGGAAGCAGTATATTAGCGATGGTTTTCTCCATTACATCTCCTTCCGCAACCGGCGCCGGAGAATACGCACCCATACCTCCAGTATTGGGGCCTTCGTCATTATCATAGGCTCTCTTATGGTCTTGAGATGAGGCAAGAGCGATTAAATTTTTGCCGTCTGAAACCGCAAGAATAGAAGCCTCCTCTCCGGAAAGAAATTCTTCTATTAATACAGCGCTCCCTGCTTGAGCGAATATTTTATCCCGCATTATTTTACTCAAAGCTTCTTCTGCTTGGGACAAATCTTTTACAATAAACACTCCCTTGCCGGCGCAAAGGCCATCGGCTTTTATAACCAGCGGAAAATTACTATTTTTAATAAACTCATTTGCCTGCGCATAATCACAAAATACCTCAAACCCGGCTGTAGGAATGCCAAACTCTTTCATAAATCTTTTCGCAAATACCTTGCTGCCTTCAAGCCTTGCTGCTTCCTGAGTCGGCCCGAATATTTTAAGACCCCGTTTTTGAAAAACATCCACAATGCCTGCGACCAAAGGACCTTCGGGGCCTACTACAGTTAAATCTATTTTTTCATTTTCTGCAAAATCAGCCATTTTTTCTATATCGCAGATGTCTATTTTTACTATTTCTGCTAATTTTGAAATACCACCGTTTCCAGGAAGCGCATATATCTTATCTACGCAAGGTGAATCTTTTATCTTCCAAACCAGCGCATGCTCTCTCCCGCCGGAACCAATAATCAGAACTTTCATATTTTTTGGATTATGCGAATTTCACTTTGCCGCTACCGCGTTTAATCACGCCTATTTTAAAAGCGCTTTTATCAGAAGATCTCAGTACAGTTGATATTTTTTTCCACTGTTTCTGCGATACGACCATAACTAAGCCGATGCCCATATTAAAAGTTCTATACATCTTTCCATCGCTTATGCCGGCGCGCGACTGAATCTCTTTAAAAATAATATTTTGCTTCCAGGAACCCTTTGTTATAAAGGCATCCGCATTGGGAGGCAGAATTCTTTCGATATTATCATAGAAGCCTCCGCCGGTAATATGCGCCATGCCTTTAATTTTTACACCTTTACAAATGAGCTTAAGCACGTCTTTCACATAAATAGTTGTCGGCCGAAGAAGATACTTGCCCCATTTGGATTTAACTTCATTTATGGAAAAAACTTTTCTTATCAAGGAATACCCGTTGCTATGAGGCCCGGAGGAAGGCAATCCGACAATAATATCTCCTGGAATTATATTTTTACCGCTGCAGATATTTTTTTTGTCCACAATGCCAACCGCAAAACCGGCCAAATCAAATTCGCCTTTGTTATAAAAACCCGGCAGCTCAGCGGTCTCTCCTCCTATAAGGCTCATAAGCCCATCCTTACAGCCTTTAGTAATTCCTTTTATCAGCTCCAGCGACACAGCTACATTTAATTTCGAAGTCGCAAGGTAATCCAGAAAAAACAACGGCTGCGCGCCGGAGGTAATAACATCATTTACATTCATTGCAACAAGATCATATCCGGCGACCTGGTACTTCTTTGTTGCGATACAGAGTTTAATTTTAGTTCCTACGCCATCGGTAGAAGACACAAGAACAGGATCGTTGAATTTTTTAAATTCTTTTATGCTGAAAAACCCGGCAAAAGGACCAATATCAGCAAGAACATTTTTTGACCTCGTTGATTTTACCAAAGGAATAAGTTTTTTGACAAAAAGATTTGCGCGGTCAATATCCACTCCTGCTTTTTTATAATCTATCATGCTCTCTCCTTCAAATTTTTTTTATTTTCGGTTAGAATAACAAATCCCTTTTAAAGAATAATTTTTAAAATCTTTAAAATACATCTTCTGAGAAAACTAACAATTTTGCCAAAAAACGCTAATAAAATAGGAAATAACCGGCAAAGATTTTATAACAGAATATAGTGTAGTCTTCAAGAGCAAAAATTATATAGTTCTCCTCCCTTCTTAAGGGTAAAATAAACATCGATTAAAGGAGGCTTTAAATGCAGCGCAGCCTAGTATATGCAATACTTGCGGCATTGGTATGGGGAGCGTCTCCCCTGCTTGAAAAAATTGGGCTCAGGAAAATATCTCCAGTTTATGCTGTATTCATACGCTCGCTCGCCGTAACAACAACGCTGTTTTTCTATCTTATTTTCAAAAACGGTTTTAAAAAAACCTGTTTTACAGATATTAAAAGCGTAACTTTTATAATTCTGGGCGGGCTTCTTGCCGGAATGGTAGGACAGCTTTTTTATTTCACATCCCTAAAATCATGGGAGGCTTCGCGTGTAGTGCCTATTGCGGGAAGCTATCCTTTAGTTGCATTTCTGCTTTCAGTTCTTCTTTTAGGCGAACAGATAACTTTATATAAACTTGCCGGCGTAGTTTTGATTATAGGCGGTATAACCCTGATTAAAATCTAACCTTTTATTGGGGAAACAGGAATTTAAATTTTAAACCTTTTGAAAATATTATCCGTATAAGCGAGATATGTTTTTAAATCAAATACTTTGCCTATCTCCTGCTTATTAATGTATTTACTGATTTCTTTATCTTTTAAAACAAGCTCTTTAAAATCAAGATTTTTGCGATAAGATTTTAATGCCGGCTCTTGGACCAAATCATAGGCAGCTGATCTAGAGAGCCCTTTATCTATCAATGCAAGCATCAATCTGCCCGATGCGAAAAGACCTTTTTTAAGCCAAAGATTTTCCTTAACAGCTTCCTCATTAACCTCAAGACCTTTGACTATATTAGTCAGAACAGAAAACATATAATCAAGCAGGATAAAAGCATCCGGAAGAATAATTCTTTCTACCGATGAATGGGATATATCCCGTTCATGCCAAAGAGATATATTTTCTAACGCAGATATTATATAGCCCCTAAACATGCGCGATAGCCCTGTTATCCGTTCGCAAAGTATCGGATTTCTCTTATGCGGCATAGCAGAGGAGCCTTTCTGTCCCTTACCAAACGGCTCTAAGACCTCATTTACCTCTGTCCTCTGCAAATGTCTTATTTCAATTGCAAAACGCTCCATTGAAGCAGCGGTAAGAGCAAATATAGCAAATAAATTTGCAAGCCTGTCGCGCGGTATTACCTGAGTCGATACGGGCTCTGGATTCATTTTAAGTTTCCTGGCAACCTTTTCTTCTATTAAAGGCTCCATATTAGCGTAGGTACCTACTGCCCCGGATATCGCGATAAAAGAGAGCTCTTCTTTAGCGCCAATAAGTCGGGCTTGATTGCGCAGGCCTTCGGAATAAAACGAGAGTAATTTTAATCCTAAAGTTGTTGGCTCGGCATGTATGCCGTGGCTTCTTCCTATAGCAGCTAAATTTTTATATTTTTTTGCTTTCTCTTTCAAAGCTTTAAGATAGAGCGTAAAATCATCCTCTAAAATCCGAATCCCATCGCGCAATTGAAGCGCAAGCGCTGTATCTAAAACATCAGATGAGGTAAGGCCCTTATGGATATGCTTTGCGTTAGGGCCGATATTTTCCTCTAAGTTTTTAAGAAACGCTATTAAATCGTGATTTGTTGTTTTTTCTATTGCGGCGATTCTTTTGATATCAAACTTCGCCTTCTTTTTAATATCCTGAAACTGCTCCTTTGATAAGGCGCATTTTTTCTCTTCGATTAAAACCTCAAGCACTGCTAATTCAACATCGAGCAGATACTTAAAGCGAGCCTCTCCTGAGAACAAAGAGGCCATTTGGGGGCGGGAATATCTATCTATCATTGAAAAATTCTGTCATATTAAGTGATTTTTGTCAATCTCAAGCTTTAAGGAAGAGTTAAGATATAGGCTTCTATCTTTTGCGTAACGCCATCCTCGCCATACTGCAGTGGCTTTACTTCCCAAAACCAGCTATTTTGCTGTTTGATAATAAACCTGTTCTTAAATAATTCGCTAAGCTCATTAACCCCTTCTATCTGAGGTATAGTCCTGCTCACGCTTTCTATACCACCATCATCTGTAATGAGATTTTTTAAAACGGTATCCGCAAAGTAGATAACCCCGCCCGGATTAAGAGATTGCTGTAATCTATCAAAAATAGAGTCAATAACGCGCATACGCATATTCTGCTTGGCATTCTCCCATATTTTATTATCATGCGTTGCACGATAGGATATTACCTCTAATTCATCAAATTTATCCTCAAGCATTTTTTCAACATATTTAAACTCTAAAAACATAACTGCGCTAGTAATTAGAGAACATATTATATAATCAGACTTTTCCTCTTCAGAAATATTCCACACCGGCATATTAATGCCGTCCATTAAACTTATAATGGCTTCTATAGCTACCTCGGCCGTATCGCTTCTGGCTATTATTTCTTCAGCCGCGGCTATAAATCTTGCTGAAATTGAAGTAATATCTTGCTGCCTAATTAACACTTTACTCTGTAAATTTTCAGGCAACACACCAATAGCACCTACAGGGCTTTGCGTATCCAGATCCATGAGAAGAACCTCTTTAAAATTTTCGGCTAAATGTTCTATAGGAATATCAAAACAATTCCCGCCTCCAAAAATGGTTACTTTGCAATTCTTGGCTCTTTCTGCGCCGGCAATAATCATACTCCTGCTATTATCTAGATGCCCTTGCCAATATGAGGCGCATTCTTTTTGCAACATCCTGGTATATTCCCCGGAAGACCTATACAACGCAAGAACTCTGTTAGAAATGTTTAACACTGCATGCGCTCTGCGATAACAATTTAAATTAGGAGATTGAATATTTAAAAAAGCTATAAATGGATAAAAAAGACATGTTGCAATAATTAGATATCTGTTCTTAAAAATCTGCATTTATATTCCAACCCCCCTCCTTTTTATATGTTTACCATATTTTGTGCAAAAAAACAAATTGCGGGGATTTTTAAAAATCTATCTATTTCTCTGGTGCAAAAAACCATGGCAGAGGTAGTCTTTGCGCGCTTTAGAATCTATAGAGAGACTGGCTGGAGATAAAGAATCGGCGCCAAAGGAAGCATTTATTTTATCTATGACTTTATTTAAAATTCGACGCCGCGGATCCTCAAATAAAAGGCTTTGATATTCTTTACTTAAATCTAGGCAAGCTATACCGAGCGCGCGCACCGCCTTGCCCTTGATGTTTATTGAGTCAAGGAGCAGGCAAGCCTCCTGATAAATTTTATAACCATCGTTGCTCTGATTTAACATTCTCTTGCTTCTGATAATACTTTCCATATTGCTAAAACGCAGCATAAGATGAACCAACCTGCCAAAGAACATTTTGTCGCGCAATCTTTTTGCGACATTATCAGAAAGAGAATAGATGTTTCTTTTTATTTCATTCCTGTCGCTGATGCTTGTATCTAACGTCCTTGATTCTGAGATAGATTTTCTGGGAATTGCTTTATATTCCGGATTAACAACGCAACTATACACTCCCCGCGCAACCTGATACAAAAAGAGGCTTCGGGAGTAACCGAACTTGGATTTTAAAATTTCAAAAGACAGTTTACGCAAATCAGATGTTTTATATACCCCCATATCTTTAAGGCATGCCTGGGTGCTAGGGCCAATGCCGGTAATAGATGAGATTTCAAAAGCATCCAAAAAATCAAGCTCCTTTCTTTTAACCCAGAGTATGCCGTCAGGTTTTGATTTCTTGCTTGCCAGTTTTGCAATAAGCTTATTGCTGCCGATTCCTATTGATGAGGGTAACTGCAATTCTTTTTTTATCTTGTATTTAATCGCTGCCGCAAGCCCTAAGGGACTTTGGTACCTCTCCCAAATACCGCTTATATCAAGGAACGCCTCGTCTATAGAGAATATCTCAAGCTCTGGAGTAAAACTCTCTAATATCCTAAAAATCTCTCCTGATGCCCAGATATATTTTTCTGAATCCCCGGGGATAAAAACAGCGTCGCGGCAGAAAAAAAAAGCCTCATCTAAGCTCATACCTGTTTTAACGCCTTTTTCCTTCGCAGCATAAGAGCATGCCGCAACTACAGTATGAGCTCTGTTTTTACCTCCGACAAAAACAGGCTTTCCGCGTAAGGACGGATTTGTATTTTCTTCAACAGACGCAAAAAAAGCATCCATATCAATATGCAGAATAAGCTTCATGGATAATTGCCTCTTATGTCCCTAAATGAATTTTGCTTAGATACCAGCTTAGATCATCCTTCTTGAAACATAACTCGTATATATTCCCGGCCACGTTAACGGAAAAATAGTGGTAGATAATATACCCTTCTCTTTTAATCCAGCTGAAATTAACCCTCTCGACTTTATACTCCCAGTTCTGCCAAATAAAAGAAAGTGGAGATATTTTCCCGGATTTAAAGAAGGCTTTGGCTTCGATTTTATCACCGATTCTCTCAGCCATATGCTCTTATTAGGCTTACAACCTGTCCCAGAATTTTCGCATCCGCTTTGAGCTCAATTAATGCATATTTGGGATTTTCCGCTTTCAGGAAAGACTTTTTCCCTTTTTTTATAAAACGCTTTAGGGTAACTTCGGAATCAATCAGAGCAATTACTATATCTTTGTCTTTGGCGGTGGATTTTTTCTTTACAACAACCCAGTCTCCTTCGACTATACCTACATCCTGCATGCTATCGCCTAAAACCCTTAAGGCATAAAGCTCTTTCCTGGCGCTGTCTGTATAGGGTATGCCCAGATATTCGAGCAAGTTCTCCTCAGCCCAAACAGGACGTCCGGCCCGAACCTCTCCTAAGACAGGGATCTTCAATTCTAAAAGAAAATCTTTTTTAGGCAAAAGATGAATTGTGCGCGACTGCCCGTCTTTAAAAAAAAGCGTGTTGTTCTGGCGAAGACAGGTTAGATATTCATAAGCAGTGCTAACGGAAATATTAAAATTCTTGGCTATATCTCTCACCGTAGGCGGATAGCCTGAGGATCTCTGGTATTGAGTTATAAATTCTACTATCTCCTCTCCTTTAACTTTCATCGCAATATACTACCGAACATTTGTTCGGAAAGCAAGAAAAAATATGCCCCCTTATAAAAGGGGGCATTAAAAAAGCTCTTACTCCGAGACAATTGCGCTTACGGGACAATCTTCGGCCATCTTCTTAGCATCCTCCTCACTGCCTGTAGGCACGGCTTCAGGCTTAGCAACAGCCTTATCGCCTTCCATCTCATAAATATCCGGGTACATATTTGCGCACAACCCGCATCCTATACAAGCATCTGCATCTACTTTTGTAATCATCTCTCACCTCCTAATGAGCACATAACTTATGGAGCACACAGTGCGACATAAGTCATAAGTGCGAATTAATCCGTTGAGAGTGCTAAAATTATTTTAAGAATTTTAGCGCATCTTTCGAAACGGAAAACACCAGCTTCAATGAGCTTCAATATAACATAAGTGCAAATTATCCCCCTTGATTTCTCCAAAACCCTGTGAAATGCCCCCTTGAAATCTTTCAGATTTCAGGGGCTGGTCCTGCTAAATTCAACCCCGTGAAATCCAAAGGATTTCCGTGACTAAGTCCTTGAAATCGCTATGCGATTTCTAAGGGCGAATTTTGCAGGGAAAGCATTTCCAGCCCCGAGGAATTTCTGTTTCTGAAATTCCCGGGATTGCGTCCCTGAAATTGTTTTACAATTTCTAGGGAGACTCAGTACCGGAAATGTTTCACATTTCTCGGTGTCAAATCAGGGGGGTACATTTCAATTATCCCCGGCGTTTAGATTTTACAATAGTAAAATCTGCAGGGGAATAGATTTTAATGGGTCCCAATACACCGCCAAAGTGAATTACTACTCCCATCTTAATCCATTCGCCTTAAGAAAATTTACATCTTCTTTAGCAAGTTTAATATTATTTTTCCGCCTTAAACCTTTTACTCTTCCTTTGGAATTAGATTTCCTCTCTTCCCCGACAATAAACATAGCTAAAAAAACATCGCTTTCAAGATTCATCTCGCGAAGCCTCTTTTTAAATCTTTTAAAGTCCGGAGATTTAATAAACATCTCATGGAAGGACTTTCTTAACTTTTTAAGCTCTTGATTTAATTCTTTTTCCCAGTTCATAATATCACCTCCGTTGACTAAATAAGCTCCAGATACTTTACCTTTGAAACCTTGGTGCGGGATACAACAGAATCTGCTCCGCAAACTTCACATATAATATTTTTGCCAATCTCAACTGTCATAGGCAGGTCTAATATCGTCTTGCATGTCGGGCAAGATGCCTGCAGAGAAATAGTCTCTCCGCGACCCTCTTCAAGCTCTCTCTGCAAAACGAATTTCTCACTTTTTGTTAATACTATTCCCTCGCTCAGCAGCTCTTTAACTCTTGCTAATCCTCTGGTTCCTCCGACAAAAACAAATCCCTTAACAACTCCGTCTTCTATATGCACCCTTTTATAATAGTTATCAGGCGTTGATTCCAAAATTATATCCCCGCCGCAGCCAAAAGAAGTAGCGGGCATCTCTCCCGCAAGCAGAAAGTTTATACTCCCGAATCTTATATGTAGTGCGGTAGCAAAAGGGTTAAATGCTTTCCTCTCACCCTGCATATTAAGCCCTGCTATTTCACCCTGTTGTTTCGCCCGCTGCCATCCAACCCTTAAGACATTAGGCGGATAACCGTTCTTGACCCTGGCAACATCGCCGGCTGCATAGATACCCTTTTTATTGGTTTCCATATTCCGGTTCACCCAGATACCGGACTCGGCATAAGAAATCCCTGCGTCAAGAAACATATCTTTATTTTTATCGTCAAAATCGGCGCTAAAATAAATGTCCACGCATATTTTACTTCCCTGGCTCATCTGGATAAGATACTTCCCGTCTGCGTGAAGCAAGGCTTTTACTATTTCGGTATTATAAATAAGGCTTACCCCTTGAGAAATCAACAGCTGCTCCAAATGCCATGAAGCCCGCTCATCAAGCAGATTCTCAAACAATCTGGCACCCTTACAAACATAGCTGACCCTCTTACCCTTGCCTGTTAATGCTCTTAGAAGCTCGAGCACAAAAATATACTCTCCGGTTATCAAAACATCTTTTATTCTATCGATGATTTTCTGCAGATTTTTTACATCGCCAAGAGTTTGAAAGCTAAACGGAGATTTATACGGCGAAAGCCCTGTTGCAACAAGAAGCTTTGAATAATGGACCTTTTTATTATCCTGGAGCAGAACCTCTTTTTTTTGGGGAATTATTTTAACTACACGCTTTGATTTTAAAAGCTCTATGTTATTATTTTTATAGAAACTTTTTTTTCTTTTTATTATCTTATCATCAGAAACCCTGTTCAGAAGATAATCAGGAAGCTGCGGCCTGTAATAGAACTCAAAATCTTCATCGCCTATAATCAGGACTGAGGCTTTCTTCTTTTTCTTTCTTAAGGTATCAATAGCGCTATTTGCAGCAACCCCGTTTCCAAGAACAAGGTAATCTACTTTTTTCATTTTTTGATAAGATCGTATTTTTCTATATTATCATTTATTATTTTTTGCAGATTATCCAAAGCCTCTTTAGATTCCGGATTATCTTTCATAAGATGCTTAAACCTCCCCTGGACTTTCAAAAACTCCTCTAAGGGTTTGAGCTCCTTGAATTTTAAAACATTCCTAAGGCGCCCGGACTCATATTCTACAATGGGAAAAATTCCAGTCTCAACAACAAGCTTTGCCACCTTCACCGTAAGGGAGGCGTCATACCGCCAGCCCAAGGGGCAGGGAACAAAAATATGCAAAAACTTAGGCCCTTTTAAAGCCAGCGCCTTTTTTACTTTCTTCTCAATATCTTTAGGATAGGCAACTGATGCGCTTGCGGCATAAGGAATATTGTGAGCAGCGCAAATTTGAATCATATTCTTCTTCGGCCTCGGGTTACCCAAAGAACATTTTCCCGGAGGAGAGGTTGTTGTGTTGGCGTAAGTAGGAGTCATGCCGCTTCTCTGGATACCGGTATTCATATAGGCCTCGTTATCATACATTACATATAAAACATCATGCCCTCTTTCGAGCATCCCTGAAAGAGCCTGCAAACCTATGTCCGCCGTGCCTCCGTCTCCGCCCTGGGCAATAACATTGGTTGCCTCCTTCTTGCCCAAATATCTTAATGCAGCCTCAACCCCTGAAGCAACTGCTGCGGAGTTTTCAAACAAAGAGTGAATCCAAGGCACCATCCATGATGTCGAAGGAAACCCCGCTGAAAAAACCTCCAAACATCCGGTAGAATTCGTAACAATGGTATTCTTACCTGCAGCGTTTATAACAAGACGCGCTGCCAGCGACTGCCCGCAACCTGCGCAGGCGGTATGTCCAGCGACAAATAAATTATCCTGCATTTACAGCCTCCTTTAATGAGCCTGCGATTTGCGAATTATTAGGCCCGAGTAATTCATGTAATTTTCGCCTCGGGATAATTTTTCCTCTTTTTTATATACAAATAACAATTTATCAATTGCCGCCGTTAATATAAAAAGTGCGTTTTATTAAAAAACAATTTTAACTAACCATAATAGGATTTTCTTCCGGATACCACTTTTCCAGGCCTATAAAACGCAGCTTTTCAGGCCTCCCGTCCATTGCTTTAAACAGCTCTTTAATTGTCGCCATTCTTATATCGCGCCCGCCCAGCCCGGCAATAAAGCCGGTTATAGGCTTTGAGTCGCCTTTCTCCTGGAATAGCGATGAGACCTCCATGTAAAGAGGCCCTGATGCGCCTAAAGATATTGCTTTATCTAAAACAGCAACCTGCTTTGCCTTTTTTAATGCCTGATATATTTTCTCCCCCGGGAATGGCCTGAAGGAAACTATACGCAAAAGGCCAACCTTCTCATTTTTATCCCTTAATTCATCAACGACATCCTTTATTGTTCCTGCAACCGAACCCATAGCTACCAAAATCTTATCGGCATCGGCGGTTCTATACTCTTCAATTATAAGAGGCATCTTTCTTCCAAAGACCTCATCAAACTCCTTTTCAAATTCAGGCAGCATCTCAAGCACCTCATCCATTGTTTTCTGTATCGCATAGCGCGTCTCCATATATACGCTGGGATCCCCAAGCAAACCCATAGAGAGAGGATTAGCAGTATCAAGCTTATAAAGCGGCTCATAGGAAGGCAGGTATTTGTCTACCTGGCTCTGCTCTGCAAGATCTAAAACTTCATAACCGTGGGAAAGAATATATCCATCCATACAGACCATACATGGAAGCATTATTTTTTTATTCTCCGCTATTTTGTAAGCAACATAATGCAGATCTTGCGTATCCTGGTTATTTTCCGCATAAAGTTGAATCCACCCCGCATCGCGTACTGCCATTGAATCCTGATGGTCATTCCAGATATTTATAGGCGCTGACAGCGCACGGTTTACGCAGGTAAGAACAACCGGCAGCCTCATGCCTGCAATATTAAATAAAACTTCCGACATAAGAATAAGCCCTTGTGAGCTTGTAGCCGTATAAGACCTGACGCCTGTGGCGGTTGAACCTAAAACAACCGAAGCGGCAGAATGCTCTGATTCAACATTAACATATTCCGAATTCATCTCCCCGGAAGCAACCATCTCAGAAAGCCTTTCTACTATATGAGTCTGTGGAGTAATCGGATAAGCGCAGACTAACCCAGGCTTTACTCTCTTTACTGCTTCAGCAACGGCATAAGAACCTTCCATATATACTTTCATTTCTCCTCCTGGACCATTTCAATATCTTTTTTAGGGCATATAAATGCACAGAGTCCGCAGCCTTTACAAAAACTATAATCAGAATAGTATTTATTTTTCCCTTCTCCCTTGATGCATCCCTCGGGACATATATCAAAGCACATATCGCAGGCAATACAATTTTGCTGCAGGAATTTGGGCATCTTTTTAACTCTCCAGGAGCCTGTCTTATGTTTCAGACTTGTTCCGGACTTAGAAACAATCGGTACAAACATTTATTTCCTCCTTTTATATAAACCATTAATACTGCTGAACTCATTTCGTTTTCAATCCCAAAGCATAATCATAGCCCTTCTGCGCGCAGATAGCATTCTGCTCCCCGATACTGCCTTTAAAACGTTCCAGTATCGTATTTTTGAGGCTCTCTATATCTATCTCTTTAGATAAAGCTGCGAATGCTCCCAATGTAACTGTGTTTCCAAGCGCTCTGCCTATTACTTCAAGCGCTATATCATTTCCGGGGACGGAAAAAACTGCTATATTATTTTTTGAATCTTTTGATTTAAACTCTTTTGCGGAATTAATCACAACAAGGCCTTGGGGCTTAATCTCTGCTAATATATCCTGATTTCTCATAAGCGTCTCATCGATAACCAAGGCGTAATCTGGATTATATACTCTGGAACGCAATCTTATTGGATTTTTATCAACCCTGATAAATGCATTCATCGGAGCTCCCATACGCGCTGCCCCGAAATGCGGAAACGCATAAGCAAATTTACTTTCTTTAAAATATGCCCCGCCCAGAATAACTGCTGTTGTTATTGCTCCCTGGCCAGCGCGGGCATATACTGTAATCTCTTTCATCATTCCTCCCTTTTCTTATCTTTATATTTTATTTAATCCGCGCCGTCAAAATGTGCGCTGACAATCTCCTGCGGCAGCAAATCAGAAGGAGATTTCTTCACTTCTATAAATTCCAAATACCTCTCTGCAATATCTCTGCTATCCTCTATTTTAAGTTTTCTAAAAAGAAATTCAAACTCGGCTTCGAGCTTTTCGGAAATTTTTACTTTCAGGGTATCCGGCAAAGAGGCAATCTCTTTTTTGAATGGCCCCAGAGCCTGCTTTCTTGTCTTGTATAAAAACTGTTCCTCGGTTTGACCTTCTTTCCAGTCGGATTTGTAATTATCCTTAAGCCAACTATAAATCTTGCTTCTTAAATCCTGCGGGATATTCTCATAAGCTATATTCTGAAACTGTGTAGCCAGATGAATTTCTGCCGTTTCGGCCTCAGAGAATTTATGAAACGCGTCTCTGGGCAAGGTCGAGGCTCCATGCTGCACTGCGCCTGCCATCTCATATTTCTTGCGTGCCAGCTCTGAAAGATCCTCAAGAGTATCGAAATCTACCTTAACCTCCTTAATGCTTCCGTCAGGCAATACCACGCCGCCATGAGTAGTTCCTGTCTGGATACTTATCTTGCTTATTCCCTCATATGCATCTCCAAGTTCTTTAAGGTAGCCTTGCATAAAAGCATTTAAATCCTCGGGCGTAGAATTTTTCCCGCCGACTTCACCTATCTCTCCTCCTATTGATATGGTTACACCTTGCGGCTCTTCCTTTCTTATGAATTTTGTAAGCTCTGCGCTAACCCAGAAATTATTATACTGTTGCTCCAAGAGCGATGTTTTGGAGAGATCGACAAGAGTAGATGCATCGATATCGATATTATAAAATCCCGCATTGATAGACTCCTTTATAAGCTTTTTAATATCCTTAAGAGCTTTATCTTTATTTTCTTCAAAATCTTTAAGCTTCAGCTGAAAATGATCTCCCTGTATAAAAACTGGACCCTGGTGCCCTTCTTTTATTGCCGCAGCAAGGCATACGGCTGTGTATTCAAGCGGCCGTTGTGCCGTATATCCCATTTCAGAACGCGCAATTTCAAAGACAAAAGCAGCGGCATTAATTTTTTTCGCAACTTTAAAAACGGCGCAGGCAGCCTCATAAGTCAAGGTTCTTAGATTAATGGCCGGAACGGTAAAACCGCCTATCTCCCTTCTGCCTCTCGCTCTGTATAAATTATGCATTGATGCCGGATAAATCTCACACAATGCCGCAAGCTGCCATATTATGCATACATAGAAGGCTTTTTGCGTCAGGTCGTCTTCTAAAACAACCTTTTTGACAAGTTCATCAATCCCTTCCTTGCGCATTGCCTTTAAATCCTCGATAGTAACTTTGCCATCCTCGATCTTCAAACCGGAAATTTCAAGCCTCTTTGACTCCATTATTACACCTCCAAACCCTGTTTATATTAAGTTAGCCTTTTTCAGAATTTCAGGAACTACGCTTGCTTTGCCTAAGGGCATAATATGAATTCCGTTGCAGAATTCTTTCAATTCTACTATTAAACGGGCTGCTATTTCAATCCCTTTCTTGAGCTGATTATCTGAGCCCTCCAACTCCTTTATGAGTGCCTCGGGAATATTTATTCCGCTGACATTTTGATTCATATATCTGGCCATCGCGGCAGACTTTAATACAACAATGCCGGCAAGCAGAAAAACATCTAAATCTTTTATCGCAGACATAAATGTTTTAAACTGTCCGCTATCATACACTGCCTGCGTCTGTAAAAACATTGCCCCGGCTTTCACTTTTTTTCTGGTCCTGATAATTTCAGGCTCAAGAGGCGCTGCCTGCGGAAAACAGGCCGCGCCGATAAAGAAATCCGTTGCCTGGTTAAGTTTCTTTCCGGAAGCATCTTTTCCCTTATTTAAAGCCCCTGCAGCCTCTATAAGCTGTGTCGAATCAATATCAAAAACCGGCTTTGCCTGCGGATGATCTCCCTGTTCGACGCCATCTCCGGTAAGGCAGAGAATATTATTGACTCCGATAATAGAGGCGCCCAAAAGCTCTGACTGTAAAGCAATTCTATTTCTATCCCGTGTTGTTATCTGGTATATCGGAGAAATACTTTTTTTTATCATGATATTGGCAATAGCCAATCCCGATGCCCGCATCACAGAGCTTTGATTGTCTGTAATGTTTACCGCGCTGACGCAATCTCTGTATATCTCTAATTCCTCGCATACCTGTTTTATGTCAGTACCTTTTGGAGGCGCTACTTCCGCGGTAATAACAAAATCGCCTTTTTTTAAACTGTCTTTTAATTTATTCATCTTCTTATTTAAATATATTAGTTATTTGTTGCCTAAATTTAACTCTTCTCTGGACAAAAAAAAGAAGCAGCTTTTTCCATTAAACAGCTTTAATACTTTTTAGGTCCCTCTTTTTGTCTCAAGAAACCCAACGCAATTAAAGCTGTACACCCTCGCTAATTCTTCAATTTCTGGAGTCAGCTTGGTATTCTGGATAAGACTCGCTATACTATTTTGTACGATATAGGTGTGGTAGTCAATATTTAAGTTAAGCATCTCCCTATGAAAACGGATTAAAACATCTACCCTCTCCGGGTTTTTAGTTTCAACTATCTCAAAAGCGAGTTCTGCTGCTATCTGCTGCACTATCTCATTGGTATCTGCCAGCTCCATATCAAGTCTCATCTTTACTGCCTCTTTGAATAAATTTTTAACCGCATCGATCCATTTGAAATCCGAATCTTCCTTAAATTTAAGAAACGCGTCTTTTATTTTATAGCTGATTATGCTTGCTCCTAATAGGTGCATCTCATAAGGAAGCAACAGCCCTATATTCCTGTACTCCTCAAAAAGCGGCAGGTTTTTGGCCCAAATTTTGTTCAGGTCCTCAAAGATAGACTCTCTTCTATGGGCAAAAATAAGCTCTATTATCTTCTCCTGCTCCTTGGAGTAGACATCTTTTATGCCATAGGGCGCAGAATTAAAGAACCTGCTGATTACTTCATCCAATTTAGACTTATCGGAAACCCAGACCTCGCCTTCAAAAAGCTGCTTTAGCTCATCGAATTTGGCACTGTCAAAATTACTTAAATAGCATTCGAAGCTCTTAAGATTTTCTTTTCTTAAAAGATATATCCTCTCAGCCTTCTCCTGTAAGCGAACGTCATTCGAGTTTATTTTTCCGATGTAAACCTCATCCCCGCCTTTTGCAATTTTATACTCATCTTCTTTGCTGATATCAAATTTATAAAACTTCTTTCCGGCCTGGAAAAAAACATTATAAACAAGATAGCTGCTCAAATAGTCATCCCACCCTTTTAGATTTGGTTTAACAAGCCTTTCATATACTGCTCTTGCATTACCAAACGTTGCAATATTGCTCCTTGCGTTGGCTAATCTTTTTAAGAATTCGTCTTCAAGCTTCAAGCCCAAAACCTCTTCTGCCAACTGTATCGCCCGGGCTGCATATTTAAGATTCTGAACCGCCTCGATACCTGAGACCTCATCAAAGAACCAGGCGCAGCTGGTATAGAAAAGCATGCCCATATGCTCGGCCTCAAGAAGTTTCATTGCTGTAACTAACTTTGCAATATCATTGTTTAGGCTATGCCTTTGGTAAAAATCCCTGATATTTGAATCTGAAGAGTCAATTATTACTTCTATGAAATCATTTCTGGCCGCCCAGGGGTCTTTAAATATTTTCTCGCCTTCTTTAATAAATAAAGAGTCTATTTCTTCGCGCAGCCAGTCTAAAGCATCGCGCAAAGGTTTTCTCCAGCTCTGATTCCAGCTGGAATAAAATCCCACTCTGCAGCCGCAATCATCATACCAGCGCCTTACTCCATGGCTGCAGCTCCAGGCCGTGCCCAACCCATCAGCACCTTTTTTTAGCTCTACCTCATATTCCGGAACAAACATACTCAGGAAATTTGTATAGTTTGTGCAGAGCACCCCGCGGCTGGGTAACTCCTGCTTCATAAGGTAGGCCAGGCACATTTCGCTAAAAGGATGGTGATGTCCAAAAGTCTCCCCATCGGTCGCAATAGACACCAACTTATTCATCCCGGTATAGGATGCGTTTATTCTTTCGGCGCAGGACTGCGCGCTATTCATCATATTCTGGAAGGATATCGCATGCGAAAGAGCACCGTTATAGAAGAAACAATCGATATATTGTTCCCTGCCTTTATCAAGAAATATTCTATATGCCCTCTGAATATCTATCTCGCCTTTTGAGACATTCGTCCAGGAATTATCGCCTATTTTTCTAATCCGCTCTGCCTGATGCGGAGAAAGTATAATATATTTTATATTCTGTTTTACGAGGCTCTTTAACGTTTCATAATTACAGGCTGTTTCCGGCAGCCATATACCTTCTGTCTCTCTGCCGAAGATACTTTTAAAGAACTTTTTACCCCAGTAAATTTGAGTCTCCCTATCGCGCGAGCTTGCCAGAGGCATGATCATATGATTGTAGGCCTGCGCAATGGCATTGCCGTGCCCATTGTTGAATTCCTTGCTTTTATTGTCTGCTTCCTTGAGCAATTCGATAAAATCAGGATGGTTGTTTTTAAGCCATATTAATAGCGTTGGCCCGAAATTGAAATTAATATAGGAATAATTATTAACTAAGTCGATTATTCTTCCTTCGTTGTCATAAATCCTGGCTGTCGCATTAGGCAGGTAACATTCCCAGTAAATACGCTCATTCCAGTCATGCGCCGGATACGCAGAATCCTGCCGGGAAACATCCTGCCACCAGGGATCCTCGCGAGGCGGCTGATAAAAATGCCCGTGTAGGATGAAAAACTTATTCATTAAAAAAACTATTGGCTTTCTGTCTGTTCAAATATTTCAATTACTTCTTCCGCAGACTGAGCATTAAGAAGCTGCTTGCGGAAATACTCCTTTTTAAGCAACCTGCTTAACTGCGCCAGGGTTTTAAGATAACTGCCGACATCCTCTTTTGGAGTACCGATTAAAAAAATTAGATCAACGGGATTTTGGTCCAGAGCATCGAAATCGATTCCGTTTAAACTCCTTCCGAATACTATAATCAGCTGCTTTACGCCCTGGCTGCGGGCATGAGGAAGCGCTATGCCTTCTCCGATTCCAGTCGAACCCAGCTTTTCTCTCTCGTAGACATCATTCAGAAACTTATCCACATCATCTATCTCCGAACTGCCGCGCATTAATTCCAGCAGCTCTTTTATAGCACCGTTTTTATCCTCGGCCTCGATATTTAGTTTTATAAGCTCCTTCTTCAAAAGTTGATTTATCTTCACCAAAAACCGCCTCCTTCCAATGTAGAGATTATTTTAAAACAATATGTTATGCTATATTTTAGCACTGTCAAGGTTAAAAGACACCTTTTTCCCGTCTCCTCTGGAATAGATTAGCAAAACAGCAGTCTGTATTTCCGGCGAATATATCGCCTTTCTTAACGTATACCTCCATCCTGCAGTCGGCGCGGCACCTTGAGAAAAACTTCAGAAACCAAAGATGAGGAAAATAGCAGTTTGCGCAGGGCGCGCCATAGCTTGATGGATTTATAAATTTTTTGAAATTCCGACTCTTCCATATATTATCGAGCGTATCCTCTAAGATATTTCCAAACACACCCTTACACTCCTGCGGTGGAAGTATCATACAGGGGATAACATATCCCTCGGAGTCAACGCTGCAATTTATGCTTCCCGCGGAACAGCGGACAAGAGGCCGTATTTTAAGGGTTGAAAATAATGACACTAACTTTACCTTAAACTCAACACATCTTCTTTCAAAGAAGTTAAATTTTAACTCCCGGGGTATTTTTTCTAAATCCGTTTCACCTCTATCCGGTTTAAAGAAATCTATGCCCATTCTCTTTACGCCGAGACTCTTAACCAGAGATAGAAATTTGCGCATATGCTTAACATTGCTGCGATTCACTATGCAGAATACATCAATAAGTAACCCGCTCTCGGCTGCAGATTTTATATTCGCAACTATTTTTTCAAAAGCATCTCTTTTGCCATGTATCCCGTGGATATCAGCGCTTGGCCCGTTAAGGGAAACCCATAAGATATCCAATTTTAAGCTTTTAAGTTTTAAAATTGCCTCTTTTGTCAATAAATCACCGTGCTTAAGATACAAAAACACCTTCATGCCTTTGTCTTTTGCATAGCCAATAAGCTCAAAAATATCATCTCTTGAGAAAACATCTCCGCCCGAAAAAGATACTTCAAGAACTCCCGCGGAATAAATATTATCGATTATCCTTTTAATCTTTTCATTAGATGAGCCCGGCAGCAGCCTGATATATACCTCAAGCGGTGAGGCAAGACGCGGAGATCTTTTTGACATCATCTTATAAACATTAGTCTTTTTAAGCGCGGGGGGAGAAAAATCTAAAGGTAAAATAAATTTATCCTGGAATATTTTTATCTTGGCAGGTTTTTTATCTGCGGAAAAAGATAATATTCTATTTTTAAAAAGCAGCTTCAGGAAACCATAAAGAAATTTTTGCGCTCTTTTTTCATTCAAGAGCTCTTCTATATCAGATATGGATTTTGTACCGTCGCATAGAAGCAGCACATATGCCCCGGTTTGATTAGTTATGTAATACCTGAATTTTGCGTTATAAAGTTGTCCCAGAAGAAGATTTTGATTTATATCGATCCTCCCGTTAACAAAAGGATTAATATAAGAATATATTTCTTTTCTATCTCTCTTTAACTGCATCTATTTTTACTATAATTAAGCAAGCTGTTTATTTTCCCCAGCGGGCAATTTGAATTCCCGGCATAGATATCTTTATTTTGAGTCCAAACCTCGGCGCGGCAATCGATAGGGCATTTACCAAAGTAACGACTTTTTATAAAAGGAAGCCTGGGAAGAAGGCAGCCCTTACACGGCGGCGCATAAGAGGCGGCGTCTATATATCTTTTAAACATCTCTCCGTTCCATATATCCTCTATTCTCTGATGTAGAGCATTGCCGAAGCTGCTGTCTATAACAACGCAGGGCGAAATAGCGCCGTCGGCATGGATGCCAAAACTGACCAAACCCATATTGCATCTCTTATCCCAGGATATTATTGTTTTAGATCTGCTCAATCTATACAATAAGCGGCCGAATAATTTTATTAAAATTCTCATAAAACTAGAAAGATAAAGTTTTTTCTTAGCATATGCCCCGCGGCATAGCGGCTGATAAGGGTCGATGCTTATCTTTAAAACGCCTATTTTCAAAGCAAGTCTATATAATGCTGGCAGATCTTTAAAATTTAACTTATTTAGAGCAAAGAAAATTACTACATCAACCCCTTCTGCAATGGCTATCTTCATATTTTCAAAAACTCCCTTAAAATTCTTTGCCTCTCTTGTTAGGCCATAGATAGCGGCGCAAGAGCCGTCAAACCCGAAATTAAGAGTGTCAATATCAAGCTCTTTTAGCTGCTTAATTATATCTCTATTAAGAAATATCCCGTTTGTATCTATGCTGACTCTTAAGTTCTTCTCCCTTGTATGGCGAAGGATATTAAGAAAATCCTCTCTTAAGAACGGCTCCCCGCCTGTAAAATGCACGCTTAATATTCCCGCTTTGGCAACAGAATCTATAACCTCCTTAAAACCGTCTTCTCTAAGCTCATTGTTTTCCCCTTTTTCTACATAGCAATGCAGACAGTTAGACAAGCATTTTTTTGTCACCTCAACAATAACATCAAGCGGAGGGTTTACTCTCTCTCTTATGCTATGTAAGGTTCCAAGGTATTTGAAACCATTTTTAAAACGGCCTGTTTTTTTAAAAAGTTTTGTCTCAAGGTTTTCTATTAACCCGGCTTTTTTAAGAGTCAGAATAAAACCCTCTAACTCAGCACAAGAAAAGCAATTATCTAATCTATCCTTTTTTAGAATTTTAAAGATATCCTCGATGCTCCTCTTTCCATCGCAAAGGCTGAATATAAAACCTGCTTTGCCTTTAAATCTATACAGATGGTAATGTCCGCCTTTAAATAAAAGCGCGCTAATACCTCCTGCACTCTCCTTTCTAAAAGAGGCCTTGGCGCTTATCCTGGGCTTGCTTTTTGTTTCTCCAGTAGCCATTATATTTTTTTATAGGGATCAAAAAACTGGTTTTTATTTAAAAATTCCTCTTTACTGTTATCCCTAAACTCGATATAGAAATTATACGGACTCTCTTTATAGGCGATTTTTCCCGAAAGCCACTTTTCCTTAAACTTAAATCCTCCGTCATTAAAAAATGGTCTTGCGCCTCCAAAATTAACCAAAGAACCCTCTTTTTGGACAGATTCGCTTTTAAGAATTTTAAGAAAATAGTAATACAATGCTTCTACGGCTCCCTCTTTTAGGAGATTATAATCTCCGTCTCTAACTCCTATCTTTGAGAAATAAACTTTTCCTTTTTTCTTAAAATAAAGAAGTCCGGCAGAAGGAATGTTATCTTTAAGGACATACATTAAAACGCCGCTTTTAAAAATATTTTTGAGCTTTTTTTTGCTTACAAGATAGGCCGCGTTCTTAAACCGCGCTTTTAGGTAAGGCTGGTACATATTATTATAAAAATATTCAAAATCCAAGATATCCGTTTTTATTGCATAAGTGAAATTTTTGTTTTCAAAAAAATTTTTCCTCTCCTTCTGCCCGAAATAGCTCTCGGGAGATATAGCCTTGGAAAGACTGTCTTCAAAACCTATCCATTCCGGAATAAGAATAAGATTCTCTTTCTTTATGAACGCAGCGGCTATACTGCTTATTCTTAATACTGCGATATCAGCGCTAAAATTTTTTAAACCATTAAATAATATTTTTAATATACATATTTTCCCAAGATATTTTTTTGAGCTTATACTCTTAAATAACCGCCCGCTTATATACTCTATCGCCGAACTTTTTCCGAGAGTAATAATTTTTAAATTTTTGGAGTTTTCTTTTTCTGCTTCCAAAATATAGACATCAAGAAATAGATCAAACAATATTGCTGCAGCAGGTTTACTCCATGCAGCCAGGGATTCGTAACAGAAACTTATACTCTGCTTAATTTGC
>CAZAPE010000008.1:0-25515 GCA_964487065.1 uncultured Planctomycetia bacterium
ATTTTTACCCCCATATAGAGTTAAAGTCTATGTAATAAATATACTATATTTAAAGTGGAAAAGCAAATTTTGAAAAAAATATAATTTATACTATTTTCAAACAAGATATATCGGATTCTATGCAGAGTTATTTCCGTTTTTCTTTCTTACTGTTCCATGGTGAGCTATTTTCATTGTGATGTCGTCGATTATAGCATAAATACAGGGAATAACTATCAAAGTCAAAGCTGTTGCGCAGATTAAACCCCAGACAATCGTCAGCGCCATAGGCCGAAGAAATGGGTCTCCGCCCCAGATACCATAGGCAGTGGGCGTTAAGCCTAATGATGTTGTGATTGTTGTCAGGAGTACCGGCCTAAGGCGCAATTGGCCTGCCTGGATTATTGAAGTGCGGCGGTCTATGCCTTTGCTGCGCAGGTTGTTTATGAACTCAACCAGAACTATAGAGTCATTAACAACTATGCCGCTTAATCCAACAACACCCATAAGCATAAAGAAACTTAATGGAAGCCCGTGTAATAAAAACGCCCAGATAACCCCTATTAAACCGAAAGGAATAGCCATCATGACAATAAATGGCTGAATAAGCGAGTTAAAGTTTGCGGCTAAAATCATAAATATACAAAAAAATGCAATTACAAATGCTCTAATGAATCCCTGGATTGATTTAATATTTTCTTCCTGTTCACCTCCGAATTTAATGGTATAGCCGGGATATTCTTTAGAGATATCTTTCAGCTCCTGAGAGAGAATCTGGTTGGCTTTTAAAGAGGTTATCTTTTTATTGTCAACATCGGCGCGGACTGTGATTACTCTTTTGCCGTCAAGATGGCGGATTGTAGATACGGCTGTTTTTTCTTCTATCCGGGCAACATTATCTAAGGGAATCAGGTTACCGAGTTTATTAGAGATTAATATTTTATCGAATGCTTCTTTACTGTTGCGGAAACCTTCGGGCAGCATGACTAAAACATTTATCTCTTCCTCAGCCTTGGTCGGTTTTATTGCTGTTGCAATGCCGCCCTTGAATGCTGAGCGGATTGTTGAGGCAATCTCACCAACTGACAGATAAGCGCTCGTTGCAGCTTCTTCATCAACCACAACCCTTATCTCATCGCGGCCAATTTCATAATCTGTTGTGATATCTATTACGCCGGGAATATTTTTTAATAATGCAATAGATTTTTGGGATATTTCATCCAGAGTTTTAAAATCTTCACCCCTTATCTGCGCTGCTACTGCTTTTCCGGTAGGAGGGCCTTCTTTTTCTTTTTCAAAATACAAGCTTTCAAACCCTTTGACATCTTTCATCAAAGGCCTTAGATCTTCGACAATATCGTCAACGTCTCTCCTGCGGTCTGCAGCCGGGGTTAAGTATACTGTAATCTGAGCGATATGGCTTCCGGTTTTTCCACTGGGGTCAAAGGCGCGGTGGGATAGGCCGGATGAACCGATTTCAGTTGTATAGGCATCGAGCTCAGAAGAGGGAAGGGTTGCAACTATTTTTTCTACCTGCTGCATTAATTTTTCTGTTTCATAGAGATTTGTTCCTATTGGAGCCTCTGTCTTTATATAGAACTGTTCTATGCCCTGGCTTCCGAAGAGCACAAAAGGCATTATTTTTCCGACAATAAAAGTTAATATTAAAACTACAGATAATATTGCCAATACCAAGTGACGTTTATTTAGAGCTTTATTGATAGTAAGTGTATAAAAATTGATTAAATTTTTAAACCAGGGCAGCTCTTTTTTGGATTTAAATTTTTCGCCCACCTTTACTTTTACAAAATCGGCTATATGTGAGGGTAGAATAACCAGCGCCTCAAACAAAGATACGCATAGCGCAATAGTTACGACCACAGGTATTCCCCGGATAAATTTTCCTATCATCCCCTCCATAAACATAAGCGGGATAAAGGCTGCAATTGTAGTCAAAATTGTTGCAGTTACCGGTTTTATAACCTCTTCTGTGCCTATGACAGCAGCTTGACGCGGCGGTAGGCCTTCTTCTATGTGTCGGGAGCAGTTCTCGGCTATTATTATCCCGTCATCTACCAGCATGCCTAAGACAATAATAAGCCCGAACATGGTTATCAAATTTACGCTTATTCCGGAAAAACCCATAATTGCTAATGTTGCGCTAAAAGCGATAGGTATGCCCATAGCAGTAAGGAGAGCTGTTTTTGAGTCCAGGAAGAAGAGCAGTACTACCAGAACCAGGAATATTCCTATAATGCCGTTCTGCCTTAATACTCCGAGGCGCCTTTTGACATAGAAAGACATATCGTCAATATACGAGATGTGCAGATTTGGATTTGCGTATTTGGAGTATTTGTCTATCTCTTTTTTTACGGCAGTTACTATTCTTATGGCGTCGCCGGAACTCTTTTTAATGACTGTAAGAGTGAGCGCTCTGGTTCCTGAGCTTTTATTTATCGAATCTTCTTCTTCAAAGGCGAATCTAACCGAAGCCACATCTTTTACATAAATCCAGTTGCCTGCAGCATTGGCTCTTATGACTACATTTTCTATCTCTTCTGTTTGGTAAAATTCACCTGTTGTGCGGATGCTGAATTCCCGCTCGGCTCCGCGTATCTTTCCGGCCGGTATACTTATATTGCGTTTATTTAAAGCCTGCATTATTTCATCTAAGCTTACGTGGTATTCTTTCATCTTATCAGGGTTGACTTCAACCCAGACCTCTTTATCTCTGAAGCCTTCTCTTGAAATTGATGAGACGCCTTGAATATCTTCAAGTATATCCTCTAAATTCTCTGCTTCTTTCTGAAGATCCCATTCCGACATCTCTCCGCTGAGCGCAATTTTAACGACCGGTATCTCACCGGAAGTTATCTCTGTAACCTGGGGGTCTTCTTCTACTTCGGCCGGCAGGCCTCTTACTCTGTCTACGGCTTTTTGTATATCATTTATTACCTTAGCTTTATCCTTAACATCTTCTGAGATTTCAACAGATATAAATGAGACGTTATCTGTTGAAGAGGATGTAAACTCTTTAACACCGTCTACGCCTTTAAGCTCCTTTTCGATTGGTGTGGTTACCAATTTTTCTACTTCCTCAGGCGTTGCTCCGGGGTAGGTAGTTGTAATTATAACCGTATCGAATGATACTTCAGGAAAAGCCTCTTTTCTTATTTTTGAAATAAAAAGAGTGTAGAAACCCGCGATTAAAATAAATACCGATATAAGATTAATTAAAAGAGAATGTTTAACCGAAAATTCACTTATTTTCATATTTTATTACTCCAGTATTTAGAAAGCAGAGCATTTTTGCTCAAATCAAGATCTATCAGGCTTATGCGGTATTGAAATAAAGCCTGGGCGAGGTTTAGTTTTGAGCTTAGCAAATCCTCTTCATACCGTATGACTATGTCAGAGTCGGAACGTCCGTAATTGAATCTTTTCAGCTCTTCCTGAAGTTTGCCGTTTTGCAATTCAACAATAGAATAGTAAAGTTCGACCTGATTTTTTAAGTTATTTACCTGCGTAACTTTATTGTATACGTCTTTTAAAATCAGACGCTCTATGCGTTTTAAAGAAAGAAGAAGCTGTTCTTTATATAATTTTGCCTCTTTGAGTTCTGAGCGGGCTTCTCTGTTTTCCAGAGGTACTTTAAAGCTTATTCCAAGATAAACCTCGGAATTGTCCTCTTCGTTCATATCCCTAAAGGCGCGTGTTTCGCTTTTGCTGATGCCGTTTTTTTTAAAACTTGCCTCTAAGTCTATTTCGGGCCAGAGGGAATTTTTTTTAACTACGAGGTCTATGTCAGAACTTTTTAATTCGTTTTGAAGAATCTTGTAGTCACGTCTGTTGGCAATAGCTGCTTTAAGCTCTTGGTGAGAGTCTTTATCAATAGGAGTAGTATTCAATGAATCTAAGGGTTGAATTTGAATTCCGGTATTACCTTGGTTGAGCAGAAATAGAAGGTTGTTATTGGCTATCTCTTTTTCTAATTTTGCAGCTAATATTTCATTCTCTCTTCTTTTGAGGTTTGCCTGAACAGCAAATATATCGACTTCTTCGACTAGACCTTGCTCGTATTTATCTTTGTATACCTTATATAGCTTTTCTGCCTCATCAAGCATCTCATATCTTATTTTTAGTACCTCTTCTTTTAGCGTAAGAGTCCAGTATGCCAGCTGTATGTCGTAAATCGTGTTTTCGATATCGTTCAAAGATGAATATTCTGAGTTTTCGATGTCAATCTTGGTTATCTTTATCCCAGCCCTATCCGATACGCCGAAAAAGTTTTTTCCTACAGATTGCGTTAAGGTTATTGAGCCGGAAGTTTCATAGTAGGGGCTTAAAGCAATAGTAGAAAGATTAGAAGATGTTCTGGAATCTTCTGCATCAAGTGCTATGGTTGATCCGCTGGGAAAAGTTTTTTCTAAGCCTATCGAGAATGATTTCGTCCTGGTTTGGATATCAGAGATAGTTGAAGCAAGCTTTCCTTTATCATCAGTGTAGTCTGCTTCTGAGTTCAAGAAGGTATCGAAAATAGACTCTGCTTTTTTGAGTTTAGTTCTGCTTCTATAGGCATCGTATTTAGCAATCTGAATGTCCAATGAGTTTGTCAGTGCCAGTTCTGTTGCCGAATCAATAGTAAGCGGAATTACTAATTTAGGGTTATTATTCTTATCATAAATAACTTTTTTCCTGATGTTGTCTGTTAGTTTTTCACTTCCTGAGAGAGCCGTTTTATTGGCTAAAAAAGAAAAAAGATATAGCGCAAGTGCTGAAAATCCAATAACTATTAGAAGCAATATTCTTTTGTCTCTCATTTTAGGCCTGCAAAACTGTTTTCATTTTTTTTAATACGTTAAGATAGCTTAATCTTTCTTCTGTTGTCAATTTGCAAAATATACCTTCAATAGCATGCTGCCTCTGGGCCCGGATCTCTTTTACGATATTTATTCCTTTGGGAGTTATTTTGATATAAATAACTCGGCGGTCATTTATATCATATATTCTTTCTACCATTTTTATGGTGTATAGCCTGCCTATAAGTCCGGTTGTAGCAGGGAGTGAGATGTTTAATTCCTTTGCTATTTCCTTCATTTTCAGGGGTTTTTGATTATGTAATAGATCAAGTGCCAGGTATTGGGGGATAGTAATAATTCCTTTCTTTAACGCATCGCTCTGTGTTTTCAGGATATTACGTATTATGTGAGGCATTAAATCCATTACTTCCTCTGCGAATTCATTTAAAGTTTTAGCAGCCATGTTTTACCTCAAAAATAGTTAATATAGTTAACTATTAACTACATTAATTATCGCAGGTCAAGTTTACCCCGTCAAGATGTTTATATGTTTTAATAGATATGATATAATCTATTTTAAAGAGAGGATGATTTATGAGCATAAATATTATTTATAAATTTGTTATGCTTTTGGTGCCGTTTATTTATTTGCGTTACGATAAAAGAGTTGCATTTTTTCTGCTCGCTTTGTTCCTGGCTTATCCGCTTATCTTTAGGCTTGCACCTTCATTCCGGAAAAAGGCTGCTGCGCTGAAATTTTCTTCCTTAAAACTTAATGAGGAAAAGGCGCAAGAGCTCATCTATTATTTGGCAGCAATTTTTATTGTTATTAATTCTTTCGAAAAAAATATAGCTGTATTTTCTTCTCTGATTGCATTGGCATATATTTTTATAGTTTCTGTTGTCAGCATTTTCTCGAAAGTTAGATTCTTCGGCAAATCATTTGGGGCGCTGTTTGTAGGTTTAATTATAATATACTATTTTGGTTTATATTTCGGTAGTTATATTAGTCTGGATAGAAATCTTATTTTAGCTTCTGTAATTGCGCTTTTTGTGGTTGATCTCTTACTGCGCTGGCCAAATAGTGATTTTAACATAATTTTTTTTACTGCAGTGGTTGCTCAGTTCGTTAAAAATTCATTTTGAAATATTTCTAGAGGAGTATATTTATTTTCAATGTCAAAATATAGAAAAGAAGTTTCAAGCGGCGGTGTTTTATATAGAAAAAAAGATGCCAATATAGAGATTGTTTTAATAAAACGTGTAACTAAAAGCAAACAGTATGTGTGGTGTCTGCCGAAGGGAAAAATAGAAGAGTCTGAATCATCGCCTGATGCCGCAATCCGTGAGGTTAAGGAAGAGACAGGTTTTTTGGGTGAAATCGTATCCGGAATAGGAACAGTTAATTACTGGTTTCACAGTCCTGAGGATAAGATGAAAGTGTATAAAACTGTATATTTTTTTTTAATGCGTTATATTAGCGGTGTTTCGAAAGATCATGATTATGAAGTTGAGGAAGTAAAGTGGTTTGATTTTTCGGATGCTTTAAATGTTTCAAGCTATGACTCTGAAAGGGAGATAATCAAAAAAGCAAAAGAAGGTATAGAATCAGCAGCGCGGGGAAATAGTATATGAAAAGAATAATTACTCTTTTCTTGATTCTGGTTGTTTTACCATCCCTTGCTTTTGCGGAAGATAAAGTGTTGCTTGTTATTGCAAAGAATAAGTTTCGCGACGAAGAGCTCTTTATATCTAAAGAAGTTTTGGAGAAGAAAGGCTATAGCGTAGATATAGCATCAAGCTCAAAGGGCACTTGCAGCGGGATGCTGGGGCATAATATAGAGGTTGATATGAGATTAGAAGATGTAAAAGTTTTAGATTATAAAGCCTTGATTTTTGTAGGAGGAATTGGTGCCCAGGAATATTGGGCGAGTAAAACAGCGCATAAAATAATAAAAGAGGCATACAGGGGAGGTAAAATTATTGCGGCAATATGCATTGCCCCTGTCATCCTGGCGCGGGCTGGAATTTTAAATAATAAGCGTGCTACGGTTTCGCCTTGGGCGAAAGATGAACTTACAGCTTTCGGAGCGATATATACCGCAAATGGGATTGAAATTGATGGCAATATAATTACAGCGGATGGCCCTGGCGCTACGGTGGGTTTTGTCGATAGAGTTGTTCAAGCTTTAGGCAATAACTTATAGGAGGGAGTTTATGAAATCAAAAAAAATAGTGCTTCATTTTCCAAAAAGATTGCTGGATAAGCCTATAATATGCAGGCTAGTTAAAGACTATGGGTTGGAATTCAATATCCTCAAGGCCAGTGTTACTCCAAACGAAGAAGGGCTCTTAGTGCTTGAGCTAACCGGGGAGGAGAAGAGCCTCAATAAAGCAATAAAGGATTTAAAAGAGACCGGAGTTTCGGTGCAACCCTTGTCTAAAGATGTTACTAGAAATGAAGAAGGATGTACGCATTGCGGTGTTTGTGTTGTCTATTGCCCGACTGCAGCGCTTTATGTAGATGAGGAATCAAAAATGGTCATTTTTAAAAAAGAGAAATGTATAGGTTGTGAGATCTGTGTCCCGATCTGCCCTACGCATGCTCTGGAAGTTCACTTTTGATGCAGAAAAAATTTTACAGAAACTGGGTAGTCGATACCAGGCTAACTAGTTTTGAAGTTATCTCCGGGGAAACGGACCTATTTGTAAAAGCAAAGAGTAATTTAAAGAGGAAAACCTTAAAGTTTGTGGAGAAATATAGAAGGATATTAAAAGATTACATAAAGAAAAATCCCCTTTTTTTAGAGTCTCTTGAGCCTCTTGAAGTTGATTTGAATGCCCCTTTGATTGTCCGCAAGATGATAGATGCTTCTAAAGAGGCAGGCGTGGGTCCAATGGCTTCCGTAGCCGGAGCAATAGCTGAGTTTGTAGGCAATGAATTATTAAATTTCAGTAAAGAGATTATAATTGAAAATGGCGGAGATGTATTTCTTAAAGTCTTTGAAAAAAGTATAGTCGCAATCTATGCGGGAGATTCTCCTCTCTCCGGGAAATTTGGTATTGAAGTTTCCCCTGAAAGAACGCCATGCGGAATATGTACATCTTCAGGTAAGGTAGGCCATTCTTTAAGTTTCGGAAATGCAGATGCCGTTACTGTTGTTGCCAACTCGGCCATTCTTGCTGATGCTTTAGCGACAAGTCTTGCTAATAAAGTTAAAAGTCCAGATGATATAAAACAAACTATTGATTCTGTTTCTTCTATTGAGGGTGTTATAGGGGTTGTTGCGATAGCAGATGAAAAAATTGGTTTCTTTGGTAATATTAAAATAGTAAAGATTTAAAATTTTTATTTTCGGGAATTAATAATAGGTATATTTAGATATGTTGTTAGTTTTCAATTATTTATGGAAATTATCTTGACAAAAAAACATAGATATGCTATGTTTCCATTTGTTAAAAAGAATTAAATAGGAGGTATATTATGACCAAAAAAGAGATTGTAAATATTGTTGTTGGAAAAACAAATTACAAACAGACCGAGGTTAAAAATGTAGTTCAGTTTACTTTAGATACAATCGTAGAATCTTTAGTTAAAGGGAAGAAAATAGAGTTAAGGAATTTTGGTGTTTTTAAAGTAAAGGTAAGAAAACCTAGGCAGGGCCGTAATCCTAAAACAGGAGAGTTGGTTCCGGTGCCTGAGAGAAGGGTTGCAGTTTTTAAGCCAGGATTGGAATTGAAGGCGAAGTTAAAGTAAGATGCGAATAGCATCGTAGAAAGTATTTTCTCTCGTTTGCATCTTCCTGGCTGTGTAAAAGAGAGAAAAAGGGAAGGTGTAGCATGCGTAGTAAAGGTAAAGTGAAGTGGTTTTCCAACCAGAAAGGCTACGGTTTTATAACCCCTGAGAATGGACCAGATGTTTTTGTTCATTTCTCAGCTATTACTTCTGAGGGTTACCGCAGTCTGGTAGAAGGGGACGAAGTAGAATTTGATATTGTGGATTCTCCAAAGGGTCCACAGGCAGCAAACGTATCAAAGGTCAGCTAAATATCTGGAAAACCTAGAGCCCGCCTTTTTTTTGTTTCAAAAAGGCGGGCATTATAATTTTAAAACTAAAAAGGTATTCTTTGTTCTGGGTTTGAGCAATAGTTAAATTATAGACAAAACAGAAGAACGTTACTAAACTATTAGTATGAAATACCAAAGATTGAGGGGAACAGAAGATATGCTCGTTCCGGAAGTTAAGCTATGGCAGAATATAGAGAGTATTGCACGCAATCTTTTTGAACTTTACGGTTACAATGAGATAAGAACTCCTATAATTGAGCCTTTGGAGCTTTTTCGGCGTAGTATAGGTGAGAATACTGATATAGTCGAAAAAGAGATTTTTCAGTTCCAGGATAAGTCGCTACGGCAGATTTCGTTGCGGCCAGAAGCAACAGCCTCTATAGCTCGGGCTTATATCGAAAATAATCTTTCTCAAAGGCCGGGTTTAGTGAAACTATATTACATTGGACCTATGTTTAGAGCTGAGCGTCCCCAAAGAGGTAGGAAGAGGCAGTTTCATCAGATTGGCGTTGAAGCAATCGGGTCATTTCTGCCTGAGGTAGATGCCGAGGTAATCTATCTTTTAAGCAAGTTTCTGAATGATTTAGATATTAAGGATTTTCATATCCAGATAAGTACTCTTGGATGTAGAGAGGATAAGGAAAAAATGCCCCGCTTTCTTAAGGAGGCTATAGGTAAAAATATAGATAAATATTGCCCCGAATGCCAGGAAAGGTTCAAAAAAAATATTCTAAGAATCTTAGACTGTAAAAATGAAATCTGCAAAACCTGTTTAAAAAAACAGAATATAGATATAAAAAATGTAGTTTGCAAGGATTGCAGCGATCACTATGAAGCAGTTAAGAAAATACTAGCTTCTTTAGGAATTAAATATATCGAAAATAAATACCTTGTTCGAGGTTTAGATTATTATACAAGAACTGTTTTTGAGTTCGTGCATCAAAAATTGGGAGCACAAAATGCGGTTGCTGCCGGCGGGAGATATGATAATCTTATTAAAGATATGGGAGGTCAAAATCAGGGCGCAGCCGGTTTTGCATTAGGCCTGGAGCGGGTCCTTCTTTTGATTAATGAAAAAAAAGATATTATTAATGCGCTTGATGTTTTTCTGGTGCTCCAGGATAGAAAATTTTTGGAGGATGCTTTTAAAACAATACTGCTGTTGAGGGATAAAGGTATAACAGCCGAAATGGATTATCAAAACCGTTCTTTTAAATCCCAGATGCGTCTGGCAAATGAAAAAGGAGCAGGTCTTGCATTAATACTGGGGCAGGATGAGTGGGAAAGAGGAGAGTTTTCCTTAAAAGATATGAAAACCGGAGAACAGAGCAGGGTTAAAAAAGAAGATATTATACATTCCATAAAGAGGTAGATTAATATTGGAAATTAAAAAACAAGTTTTTTTTGACAGAATTTATGTTTAAAATCCTGCGTTTAATACATAGCAATAGGATGTTTAATAAAATAAATGCTGCCCAGCTATTGATTTTCCAGCGGGTTGTGCGAATAAAAGAAGTAGCGGTAATCAGCGCCGGCGAAACAGTCGTAGTTCATTAAGGAGGTTAAGGTTGTTAAGGACACATTTTTGCGGTCAGATCAGAAAAAGTGATGTTGGTAAAGAAGTTGCTGTTTGCGGATGGATTTTCAGAAGAAGGGAGCATGGTAAAATTACATTTTTTGATTTAAGGGATAGAGAAGGCCTTATCCAAGTTGTGCTTGTGCCCAGTGTTATGAAAGAAAACTATGATATTGTAAGTAGCTTATCAAAGGAAGATGTTGTTCTCCTTAAAGGAAGCGTTGAGGCTCGTCCTGCGAACACTATAAATGAGAAGTTGTCTACCGGCGAGATTGAAATTTTGGCAAAAAGCATAAAAGTTTTGAATAAGTGCAATCAGCTTCCGTTTGATATTGAAACCGATAGCGATGTTTCTGAAGAGCTGCGTCTTAAGTATAGATATCTGGATTTAAGAAGGCCGGAATTACAGTCTAATTTCATTCTTAGGCATAAGGTTATCAAAACCATGCGGGATTTTATGGATAGTAAAGGATTTTTAGATGTTGAGACGCCTGTTCTTACAAAATCAACTCCGGAAGGAGCGCGGGATTTTCTGGTACCTTCAAGATTGCAAACGGGAACTTTTTATGCCCTGCCGCAGTCGCCGCAATTATTTAAACAGATATTAATGGTAGCCGGGTTTGAGAGATATTTTCAAATAGCACGGTGTTTTAGGGATGAGGATTTAAGGGCTGATAGACAGCCGGAATTTACCCAACTTGATTTAGAGATGAGTTTTATAGAAGAAGAGGATATATTTAATCTTATGGAGGAGCTGCTTGTCTCTGTGTTTAAGAAGGTAATTGGTGTAAATCTTAAAGTTCCTTTCCCACGGTTGAATCATGAGGAGGTAATGAGAAAATATAAAACTGACAAACCTGATTTAAGATCAGAATTAAATCAAGAGTTCTGTTTTGTATGGATAAAAGATTTTCCTCTTTTTAGCCTGAATAAAGATACCGGTAAGTGGGATATGGAGCACCATCCTTTTACTGCCCCACATCCTGATGATTTACAGCTTTTAGGCAAGAATATGGAAAAAATACGTGCTCGCTCCTATGACCTTGTATTTAATGGTGTTGAATTAGGGAGCGGGAGTATTAGAATACATGATCGAGTTTTACAAAAAAATATTTTTGAAAGTATAGGTATTAAAGATGAAGAAGCAGAGAGAAAATTCGGATTTTTGCTCCGCGCTCTTGAATGCGGTGCTCCGCCTCACGGAGGATTTGCTTTAGGTTTGGATAGGATGCTTGCTATTATGTTGGGCAAGGAGAGCATAAGGGATGTTATTGCTTTCCCAAAAACACAGCGTGGAATATGTCTTTTAACCGATGCTCCTTCCGCTGTTGATATGGACCAACTTTTGGAGCTGAAGATCAAAACATTAAAGGAAAAAGAATGAAGGTACACAGATGGTCGCAGATTCTTAAAGAATTTTCACAGATGGTCACAGATGGTTTTATCTGTGCTAATTCGTGTTGTATTTATCTGTGTAATCTGTGTTTACCAAAAGGAGGATGAAAATGAAAACAACCAAACTGGCCTACCTGTTATTTATTTTAGCAATGGCTCTCTCTTACGGTTGTATTAAAACAGGAACAAAAGAAATAGTGATGCCGGATCAGGAGATTGGAGGTAATCAGGGATTTTTAAAGGGGAATGCGCCATATGCAGATACAATCAGAGAGCCAAAAACAAAAAAAATTATAGATATTGAAATAGAAGTTCCCAGTCTCTATGAAAGAAAGAGCGAGGCTGTTTTGGACAAGGATGTTTGGGGTAATCAAGGTTATGTTATGAAAAGCGGTGCTCAGAAAGGATATATCTATGTAGAGCCGGTGAATAAAAAAACTAAAAAAGATGTAGAATCGAAAACTCGAAAGACAAAAGAAATAGATGCTTTGTACCCTTTTACAGCCAAGGATTCTATCCAGAGTGATAAATTAAAAAAGACTGAACTTAAATATATGGAATATAGAGTAAGGGAAGGAGAGAGTCTCTGGATTATTGCTAAGAAAATTTATGGTGATGCAACAAAGTGGCCGTTGATATATGAGGAAAATAAAGAAATCATCGCTGATCCAAAGGTGCTAAAGCCGGGTACGATTTTGAGAGTTCCTATAGCAGAAGATAGCAAGGGGGATTTTATCAAATGACAGAGAAGTTTCTTGAGTTTAAAGATGTAAGATATGCCCAGATTCTCGCCGGGAGATTTGATGAAAATGTAAAGCTCATTGAAAAAGAATTGCATTTGGATATTATTCCTCGCGGTAATGGGTTTATCTTGAAAGGCGACGATATAAATATCAATGCTGCAGAAAAATTGTTTCAGGAGCTTGCTCTTATTATCGATAAAGGTGCTCATTTACACAGGTATGATGTAATATATGCACTGAAGCTGTTAAAAAATAATGCCTCGGCTATACATGAGGTTTATTTAGACAGAATTGAGGTTTTCTCAAAACGGCAATATATAACCCCTAAGACGCAGGGTCAGAAAGAATATGTTGATGCTATAAGGAAATATGATGTTGTTTTAAGTATTGGTCCTGCAGGTACCGGTAAAACATATTTAGCAATGGCTATGGCAGTTAATGCTCTCAAAAAACAGAAAGTTTCCCGCATAATACTGGCAAGACCTGCGCTTGAGGCAGGAGAAAGATTAGGATATTTGCCAGGGAATATGTATGAGAAAGTTTCTCCATACCTGAGGCCGTTGTACGATGCTTTACATGATATGATGGAACCCAGCATGATAGAGGATTATATAGATATGGGGATTATTGAGGTTGCACCTCTTGCATATATGAGAGGGAGAACTTTGAATGATGCTTTTATAATTCTTGACGAGGCGCAGAATTCAACTCCTGAACAGATGAAAATGTTTCTAACACGCATGGGATTCGATTCCAAGGTTGTTATTACCGGAGATATAACCCAAAGCGATTTACCAAATAATGTTGTTTCGGGTCTGATTCAGGTGCGGGATGTTTTAAGTGAAATAAGAGATATCATGTTTATCAATTTAACACGCGAGGATATAGTTAGGCATGAATTAGTACAGCAAATACTTGAAGCATACGAAGAATATGAAAGTGAAAGAAATAAAGAAAGCGCTAAAGCTTCGTAAAAGAAAACTGCCTGAGAGTTCTTTACGCTTAGGTTTTCTTATCCGGCCAATAATAATTATTGTAACCTCTCTTCTTATTGCGGGAACATATTATGTAGGGGAGGAGATCCCTCAGTTTAGTTTAAGAGAAGGCGATATTTCTTTAAGGGATATCTATGCTCCCTTTGATTTTCACTACCGGGTAGGATTAGATCAGGAAAAGACAAAAGAGGCGCGCAATCAGGCAAGAGCAAATGCTGGAGAAGTATATTATCTTGAAAAGACCAGTGCATCAGCATTAATAGATAAGTTAAATAAAATTTTTTCGAAATTGCCGTCTGAGAATAATATTGAAATTCTTTCTATTCCAGAGGAACTGATGGCATTGATTCCGCAGGGGATTAATTTTAAAGACCTGCTTTCGTTATTAAGTTATGAGAAAGATATTCTTTTTGCGGAAATTCAAGCCCTGCTGAGTGAGTATTACAAAAATAATTATCTGATGCGTGATGCTGATCTGGATAGAGTTAAAAACAGTGATACTGGATATATATATATAAAAAATAATGGCGATTTAATGCAGCTTTTGCCTAAAGATTCACATATAGTCAGCTTAAATAAATCCCGAAGTGTAATCACGGCAGAGTTAAGGAAAAAAGCAAAATTAAAAGAGAACGATATTATTCTTGATTTAGTTTCCTGGAATATGGATGCGAATTTAATATTCTCTAAGCAGGAAACCGAAAATCTTAAGAATAAAGCCGCAGAGAACATAGGGGATATTTTTATCTATAGAGAGGTTAAAAAACATGAAAAAATTCTTTCTGATGGAGAAAGGATAAAAAAAGAAGATCTGATAAAAATAAAAGAGATAAGCCAGCGCCACGGCAATAGAAAGCTTCCTGCAACAGTAGGTATATTTTTGTTCTCTTTACTTTTCTTTGCTATAATGACTCTTTCGTATAAATATTTTAATGCCAAATTTTACCAGGACATAAATCTGCTGGTATTGGTCTCTATAGTAACTCTGGTTATAGTTATAACTACGAAAATAATCGTCTTATCTCCGCTTCCGAGTTATTTAATTCCAGTTGCTTTGGGGCCTATGTTAATAGGGATGCTGGTTTCTTTTCCTATAGCAATAAAGGTAGCAATATTTGTGGCAGTTATAAGCGGGATTATGATAGGAGACAATATAGTGCCTGCAATTTGTTTCCTTATCGGTGGTATTGCCGGTACTATGGCTATAAAAGATATACGAAAGCGTTCCGAATTACTTCGTGCTGGAATAATTGTCGGAGGGGTACAGTTATTTACGGTGGTAAGCCTAGGTATGGTTTTTGGGCTAGACAAAAGTACTTTTCTTGAGGAAGGTTTTATAAGTTTTTTCAGCGGCATGTTCTCTGCATTTTTCACTATGGGTCTTTTGCCGATATTGGAACATTGTTTCAAAATAACTACAAATATCAGGTTGCTTGAAATCTCAGATTTGAATCACCCCCTTTTAAAGGAGCTATTGATTAAAGCGCCGGGAACGTATCATCATTCACTTATTGTCAGTAGTCTTGCGGAGCAGGCTGCTGAGTCTATAGGAGCAAATCCGCTTCTTGCCCGCGTAGGTTCCTATTTTCATGATATTGGAAAATTGGAGAAGCCGGAGTACTTTACTGAAAATTACTCGCAGGATAAAAAAGACCGCTCAAGACACAATAAGCTCTCCCCATCGATGAGCAGTTTGATCATTATAAACCACGTTAAGAAGGGGTTAGAACTCGCACAGAAATATAAATTGCCTCCGGCAATTATAGATTTTATTGAACAACATCATGGAATGAGTCTTGTTTATTATTTTTACCATAAAGCTCTGGAAGTTAATTCGCAAGAGGAGATAAAGGATGAACAGTTTCGATACCCGGGTCCTAAACCTCAGACTAAGGAGGTAGCAATAGTCTCATTGGCTGATGCTGTTGAGGCGGCTACCAGAAGTTTGCAGGAACCGACCTCAGCAAGAATAAAAGGTTTAATAAGAGAAATAATGAATAATAAATTTGCGGCTGGAGAATTAGATGAATGTGAATTAACATTTAAGGATTTAAATAAGATAGCCGATGTTTTTACGCGATTGGGGGTAAGTATTCATCATGCTCGTATTGAATACCCTGCTGAGAAAAGAGAAATTTGAAATTCTAATTCATTCGGAAAAATCCCCAATAAGCGCCAGGGAAATAAAGTTTTATCTAAACAAAATAATAAAAAGATTATCTAAAATAAGAAACTTTTATTGGAGTATTGCTGTAGTTGATGATAAAAAAATGAGAAAATTAAACTATAAATTTAAAGGCCATAGAGCTTCGACTGATGTCATTTCATTTCTCTACGATTTTAATGGTAATAGCTTTGCGGAAATTATAATTTCGGCTACTCAAGCCTATAAGAACGCCGAAAAATTTAAAACTAAACCCAAGGCAGAGGTGCTTCTTTATTTAATTCATGGAATTTTACATCTAATAGGATATAATGATTCTAGCTTTGAGAATAAAAAAATAATGTCGCATAAACAGAGTAAGATATTAAAGGAGCTTTCTGTATGAAGAAGAGAAGTTTCACTTCCAGGCTTAATAATGCAACTGAAGGGTTGATGCGTATTTTTAAAGAACAGAGAAATATAAAGCTGCATTTTCTTATCGGACTTTTGATATTCAGTTTGGGTATTTTTTTGGGCTTAAATAGGATTGAGCTTATAATACTTTTGTTAGTCGTTGGTTTGACATTATTTGCAGAGATGATTAACTCCTGCTCTGAGATGCTGCTCGATTTTATTCATCCCCACCACAATGAAGACTTGGGAAAGATAAAAGATGCCCTTGCTGGTACGGTTCTTTTTGTAGGATTAATATCTATTATTGTGGCATATTTATTATTCAGTCCTTACATGGAAGTATCTTTACAGAATGGTATTCAGAGACTTCAAGGGGCTAGCTGGTATCTTACATTTTTAAGTCTTTCGGTTGTAGGGGCAATTGTTATTATAACAAAGACATTTTTCCAAAAAGGTACTCCTTTGCGCGGAGGAATTCCCTCAGGCCATGCAGCAATGGCTTTTTCAATATGGACGGTAATTACGCTTATAGAGGCTAATGCATTGCTTTCTGTTTTAATATTTATCCTGGCTTTGATGATTTCAAGCAGCAGGCTAAAAGATGGTATACATAATTTCTGGGAAATTGTATTAGGCGGATTTTTAGGTTTTCTGATTACGCTGGGAATATTTCAGTTTTTGGGCAAATGAAAGGCTTGAAAAACATAAAAAAGTATTTTTTAACAGGCATAGGTACAATATTACCGTTAATTTTAACTATATGGTTTTTAAAATGGTTCCTTGCCATACTTGACAAGTTTCTTTTCAGGCCATTCCTGCATTTTATTAAGAATTATTTTGAGTATCCCAATATAGATATTTATATCAGGATAGCTGTATTTATTTTGGTTATTTTATTATTGTCTTTTCTGGGTTTCCTGATAAATTTCCTCTTCTTCAGAAAGATAGTAAAAAAAATTGAAAGTATGATTTTTAAGTTTCCTTTTATCGGGAAAATATATAATTCAATTAAACAGCTAAGCAATGCAATCGTAGGGCAGGGAAAGAATGTTTTTAAAAAGGTGGTTTTGATCGAATATCCAAGCGAGGGCAAGTTTTGTATTGGTTTTCTTACTTCAGAAGCAGAGCAAGTTATTAATCAGGCAGCAAATAAAGAGTTAGTCGCAGTGTTTATCCCTACAACTCCGAATCCCACAAGCGGTTTTCTTATTTATTATCCAAAGGAGTCAATCAGAGTACTTGATATGAGTGCGGAGGAAGGTATGAGAGTCATTATTTCTGCCGGTACCGCTTCTGTTAAATCTTATGATTGAAAAGAGCCGTGGATTTATAATCAAAAGAAGAGTCTATAGAGATACCAGCCTGATTTTGACTTTATACAGTTATGATTTTGGAAAAATAGAAGGAATAGTCAAAGGAGTTAGAAGAATAGAGGATTATGGGCGTTATGATGGAGCAATAGATCTATTTTCTAATTATGAGGTAGTCTTTTATCCTAAAAGGTCTAATTTTGCGCTATTTGTGCAGTTCTATCTCTTAAAATCTTCATGGCAAATAATACAGGACTATGAGCGTTTTTCTTCTGTCTGTTCGGGAATAGAGCTTTTGGATTATATTATGCAGCCTAATGAGGTTAATGTGGATGTGTATGAGCTTCTAGAGTTTTTTTTATCCGGGATTTCTGAGGGTAAAGAGGAAGTAATATTTTTTTCTTTTGTGATCAAATTGCTTAAATTTGCAGGATTTAGTCCGCAGTTAAATGCATGTCTTAAGTGCGGTAGTAAAATTTATCAAAGAGGTTTTTTTTCAGTACCTGAAGGGTCTCTTATCTGTCCGGGATGCATCTCTAATAGAAAAGAATTAATCCCCTTAAGCAGCGGGGTATTAAAGTCTATTAATTATCTTGAAAGAGAATCTTATTCCAATATTAGAAGATTTGCGCTTACTCCGGTTCTGAAGCAAGAGCTGGGAAGGATAATTTTTGATTTCATATCTTATCATATCTCTTTTATACCGCGGGGGTTGGAAGAAATAAAAGCAGGAGTAGTTTAGTGTATGATTAAAGATAGCGTGGTTAAAAGATCATTTTTTATTTCCCTTTTTCTGCACATAGCAATTCTTATTCCCTGGCCGGGATTCTCTTTAATACACGTTATAAAAAAAGAGGAGCATAGAATTCAGCCTGTAATAGTTGCTTATAAAATAAAAGAAAACGAAAAAATAGAAATTCTAAAACAAAAACAGAATCTAAAGCCTAAAGACGAAGCATCTGTTAATGTCAAATATGACATCCCAAGCGAGAAAGCGAAAATTAACCCAGACCCCAAAAAGATAGAGGATGATGTAATATATCAAGAAAAAGAGGTTTACACGGTTAAGGAGGATGAGGTTGTAAGTCTATCTGAGGATGTTAATTATGAAATAATCCCAGAATCGGTTTTAAACTATTATAGCAGCATAAGAGAGGAGATAAGAAAGAAGGCGTTATATTATAAGCCGCGTTTTAAGGGAAGAGGCGCAGTTACTCTTCTATTTAATATTGCTTCAGACGGTGTTTTACAAACACTTAGTATTGATACCGCAAAATCAACAACTGTTGATATATTGCAGAAATCCGCAGTTAAGAGTGTCGAATATGCTTCTCCCTTCCCGCATTTTCCGGTTGAGTTGAAAAATGATTATATTACTTTCAGTATTACAATCGAATTTGAATTGGGCGGTAGCTGATAGTATTTAATTCAGCTGTTTCTACAAGCCTCAGATTGACTTGATATAAGATATATGCTAAATTTATGTAGATTTTATAAAAAAGTAAGGTTTTACGCCTTAAAGGAGAGATATGAAGTATGTACTTCTTATTGCCGATGGAATGAACGATCGTCCCCTAAAAGAGTTGGATGGGCGTACTCCTATGGAGGTGGCACATAAACCTTTTATAGATGAACTGGCAAAGAGATCGCTTGTAGGTTTGGTTAGAAACGTTCCCAAGGGTTTGAAAGCAGGTAGTGATATTGCAATCATGTCTATTTTAGGCTATGACCCCAAAGTCTATTATACAGGAAGAGGTCCCCTTGAAGCAGCCAATTACGGAATTCGGCTTTTGGATAATCAGGTAGTTTTTAGATGTAACCTTGTTGCTGTAGCTGAAAATGTAATGGTTGATTATTCAGCAGGGCATATCAAAACTAACGAAACTAAAGAATTAATAAAATATTTAAATAAAAAATTAAGTAATGATAAATTTAAGTTTTATGCAGGGATTAGTTATCGTAACCTTATGATTTCAGAAGGTATAGGTGATGAACTTGAAACTACGCCGCCTCATGATATCACAGGAAAGGAGATTACAAAATATCTGCCTCAAGGTAAGGATGCAGAAGCAATAATTGATTTAATGTATAAATCTCGGGATATTTTAGAGAGTCATGATATAAACAAAGTAAGGGTTGATTTGGGTGAAAATCCAGCCAGCATGATTTGGTTATGGGGACAGGGAAGGAAGCCGAAGCTTTCTACTTTTAAAGAAAAGTATGGCATAGATGGTTCAGTTATATCTGCAGTAGATTTAGTAAACGGAATGGCGAAGCTGCTGGGTCTTGAAGTTGTGAAAGTTCCTGGTGTTACAGGTTATTACGATACTAATTATGCTGGAAAAGGTCTCTATGCCATAGAGGCCTTAAAGAAGAAAGATTTTTGTTTTGTACACGTGGAAGCGACTGATGAGGCTGGACATAATGGAGATTTAAGGGAGAAGATAAAAGCGATTGAAGCTTTTGATTATCATATAGTGGGCCCTATTTACGAATATCTTATGAAAAACAATGAAGCTTATAGGATTTTAATATCTTCAGACCACGCTACTCCTGTTGCGGTGCGCACTCATACTGATGAATCGGTAGCATTTTTGTGTTATGGAGCCAATATCAAAGGAGATATAAAAGTAAATTCTTTGAATGAAAAGAATGCAAAAGCTACATTATTTGAATATGCAGGGCCACAGCTTATCGAAGAGGTGTTTTTTAAGTGAATAGTCTCTTGCTCTTTTGTTTAGCCTTAGTTTGTCTGATTTTAGGGTATGTTCTTTACCTAAAATTAATATTAAAAAAAATTTTTCCTCTTCTGCCTTCTCGAATTACACCGGCATTAGCAATCAACGATGGTATTGACTATGTTCCAGCACGCAACTGGTTGATACTTTTTGGACATCACTTTGCTTCCATTGCAGGCGCTGCGCCGATAATAGGCCCGGTGATTGCCTTATCAGTTTGGGGATGGCTACCTGCGTTTTTATGGATTGTTTTGGGAAGTATTTTTCTGGGCGGAATTCACGATTTTTCAGCTCTTTATGTTTCAATAAGAAGCAATGGTAACTCGATTTCAGAGGTAGGCAAGTACTCTATTTCTAAGAAAACAAAATATCTGTTTTCCGGATTTATATTGCTAACCCTTATCCTGGTTATAGCGGTATTTCTCCATTTTTGTGCCAATACATTTGTAAGCAAGCCGGAGATAGTATTGCCTTCTTTAGGCCTTATTCCGGTTGCTGTTTTGGTGGGAGTTATGCTTTATAGGTTAAATTTTAATACTGTTTTTGCCACCTTGTTTGGTCTTATTTCTTTGTTTATCCTGGCTTACGTTGGAGATTTTTTGCCGCTTAGTTTTAGTAGCCAGGCGCATAATTGCTGGATACTTATATTGATGTTTTATTGTATTTTTGCTTCAATTACCCCGGTTAATATCTTGTTGCAGCCACGTGATTACCTTTCATCTTATCTTTTATTTGCAGGAGTCGGATGTGCTTTCTTGGGTATTTTTTTAACCAGGCCAGTAATTAATTCAGCACCATTTTTATCGCTATCAGACAATAATATCGGTCCGCTTTGGCCAATGCTTTTTGTAACAATTGCCTGCGGTGCTATCTCAGGGTTCCATTCTCTTATTGGGAGTGGGACAACCTCAAAGCAGATAGTTTCCGAGCTTCATGCTCCGAGGATCGGCTACGGAGCTATGTTATTAGAGGGGCTTTTGGCAACTATTGCTTTGATCTCTGTTGCCTCTCTATCTTCAAATGTCTTTAAAACGACTTTAGAGCAATCAGGTCCGGTTGGGTGTTTTGGAAAGGGATATGGATATATCGTTTTTCCATTGTTTGGAAATTACGGGGAATCATTTGCAATACTAATATTAAATGCGTTCATATTAACTACATTAGATACGGCTACCAGAATATCACGGTATATAATGAGTGAAATATTTAATTTTAAAGGCAGGCTTTTACCGACTCTTATAGTTGTTGTTTTAGCAGGCCTCTTATCCGTATCCGGGAAGTGGATGGGGATATGGGCTATATTTGGCGCCAGCAACCAACTTATAGCAGCGTTAAGTTTAATTGTTGTCTCAGGTTGGCTTATAAAAAATAAAAGGAATATAAAATTTACTTTGATACCGGCTCTGTTTATGCTTTTAACTACATTATCTGCTATAATATATAAGTTGAATTATTTCCTGAAATCAGGGAATATTATTTTGTCAATTATTTCTGTTGTGTTAATATTGCTTGGTGTTTTGGTAATCTGGGAAGCGAAGTTTGTCTTTAAAAGGACAAAATTGGTGTAACTTATTAATATGTATTTGGAGATGATGCTATGAGCAAGATAATTGTGCAGAAGTACGGAGGTAGTTCTGTAGCTACAATTGAAAAAATAAAAAATGTTGCCGGAAATATAGTTGATTATAAAAAAAAGGGTTATAAAGTTATGGCTGTTGTTTCTGCTCTTGGCGATACAACCGATGAATTAATTAATCTTGCCTCAAAAATCAGCAAATCACCTAAAGAGAGAGAATTGGATATGCTTATATCTACGGGTGAGCAGGTCTCTTCAGCTTTGCTTGCTATGGCGGTTCAGGAGTTGGGTTATGATGCGATATCTTTTACGGGATTTCAGATAGGCATTATCACGGATGGTGTTTTTACTAAAGCAAGAATTGTAAAGATTAACTCCGATAGGGTCAAAGAGCAGTTGAACAAAGGCCGTATTGTTATCGTAGCTGGTTTTCAGGGTGTTAATTTGAATATGGAAGTTACAACATTAGGTCGTGGCGGAAGCGATTTAACGGCAGTAGCATTGGCCAAGAGCTTAGATGCACATATATGTGAAATATATACTGATGTCGAAGGGGTTTATACAGCAGATCCAAGAATAGTCGATAATGCCAGAAAAATTTCCAAGATAAGTTATGATGAAATGTTAGAGCTCGCATCATTAGGTGCTCAGGTTATGCAGGCCCGTTCTATAGAATTTGCAAAAAAATACGGCGTTAGAATTCATGTTCGTTCCAGTCTATCTAAAAATGAAGGTACAATAATTATGGAGGAGGTAAAGGCTATGGAAGATATTTATGTTACAGGTGTAGCCGTAGATAAAAATGAAGCTAAAGTTACCATTTGCGATGTCCCTGATAAGCCTGGAATTGCGGCGCGAATTTTTTCTAAGATTTCTGAGAAAAACGTTAATGTGGATATGATTGTTCAAAATGTCTCTCGTCAGGGACATACAGATGTATCCTTTACTGTTTCTAAAATAGATTTACCAAAGACTATTTCAATTTCAGAGAAAATAGCCAAAGATATTGGTGCTTCTGTTTTAGTTACGGATGATAAGATTGCTAAAGTTTCAGTCGTTGGGGTGGGAATGAAGGCCCATTCCGGTATTGCCGCCAGTATGTTTCGTGCTTTGGCAAAGAACAGGATAAACATAGAGATGATATCTACTTCAGAAATAAAGATATCTTGTGTCATCAGATTAAAGCACGCAGACAAAGCAGTAAAAACGCTGCATAAAGCTTTTGGACTATATAAATAAAAGAGGTGAAATCTATGAATAAATTAATTGAAATTTATGATACAACCCTGCGTGATGGAGCTCAGACCGAAGGCATCTCCTTTACAGTCAAAGATAAGATTGCAATTGCCGCAAAGTTGGATGATTTGGGTATGCATTATATTGAGGGTGGTTGGCCGGGTTCAAATCCAAAAGATATGCAGTTTTTTAAGGAAGCGAAGAATCTGAAATTAAAAAATTCAAAAATCGTTGCATTCGGTTCAACCAGAAGGCAAGGCACAAAAGCAGCTGCTGATAAAAATCTGCAGGCTTTATTAAAAACAGGGTTAGAGCATATAACAATATTTGGTAAAAGCTGGGATCTGCATGTTAATGTTGTTTTAAAATCCTCTTTGCAAGAAAATTTAGATATGATATCGGATTCTGTTGGATATCTAAAGAGAAAAGGCTGTTTTGTATTTTTTGATGCTGAACATTTCTTTGACGGCTACAATGCCAATCCTCTATATGCCTTAAAAACAATTCAAGCTGCTGGTGATTCCGGTGCCGATGTTATTGTGTTATGCGATACAAATGGCGGAATGCTTCCTAAATGGGTCAGAGATATAATTACTAAAGTCAAAGATGAAGTTAAGGTTAAATTAGGAGTTCATATACATAATGATACTGGTATGGCAGTAGCAAGTTCAATTGCAGCAATTGAAGAAGGCTGTAGCCATGTTCAGGGAACGATTAATGGGTACGGAGAGAGGTGTGGTAATGCCGATTTGTGCACTATTATTCCTAATTTAAATCTTAAATTGGGTTTAAAGAGTATAGCCAATGGGAAATTGAAACATCTTACAGAAATTTCTCGTTTTGTTTCAGAGATTTCTAATATGAAGCAGGCGGATAATCAACCGTATGTAGGGCAGAATGCATTTACCCATAAAGGAGGGATACATATTAACGCCGTAATGAAAGATCCCAGGACATATGAACACATTTTGCCTGAATTAGTCGGGAATAAAAGAGAGCTTTTGATCTCTGAGCTTTCGGGTAAATCCAGCATAGTTTTAAAGGCGCAGGAATATGGTTATGAGTTGCAAAAAGATAAAGGAATAACCAAAAAGGTGCATAAACTATTGCAGAACTTAGAGCACGAAGGGTATCATTTTGAGGCTGCAGAAGGGTCTTTTGAATTATTGTTGAACAAACATCTTGGCGGATTTAAGAGGTTTTTCACTTTGCAAAGTTTTCGTATTATTGTTGAAAAGAAGGAAAATAAAGAGATTGTCTCTGAAGCCACTGTTAAATTAAAAGTAAACAAAAAAGAGAAATACACAGTTGCAGAGGGTGACGGACCAGTAAATGCGCTAGATACTGCTTTAAGAAAGGCATTATACGAATTTTATCCTGTACTTGCTCAAATGCGTCTCTCCGATTTCAAGGTTAGAGTTTTAGACGAGAAAGAGGGTACGGCGGCTCGCGTGAGGGTTTTAATACAGTCTCAGGATTCTGAAACGAGCTGGAATACTATCGGAGTTTCTGAAAATATTATCGAAGCCAGCTGCAAGGCACTTTTAGACAGCATTGAATATAAGTTGGTAAAAGAGCAAAAAAAGAAAAAGATCTGAAAAAATGATTGCACAGATTTAAAAACATAGATTGCATAGATTAAAATCTGCTGATAATCTGTGTAATCGGATTCAAAAATCTGTGTAATCAATAAAATCAATATTTTTTATATATTATGGAGTCACGTTACAATTCTAAAACAGTAGAGGAAAAGTGGTATAAGTTTTGGGAGGAAAATAAATTTTTCCATGTTGTTCCCGATAATTCTAAAAAAGCATATTCTATTGTTATCCCTCCTCCAAATATTACAGGAATACTGCATATGGGGCATGCATTAAATAACACTATTCAGGATATTTTGATTAGATCAAAAAGGATGCAAGGGTACTGTGCGCTATGGATACCGGGAACAGATCATGCAGGTATAGCAACTCAAAATGTTGTCGAAAGACAGGTTGCCTCTTTAGGGATGACGCGCGATGATTTGGGCAGGGAAAAATTTATTGAACGTGTATGGGAATGGAAGGATGAGTATGGCTCTACGATTGTAAGGCAGCTGAGAAAGTTGGGGGCTTCATGTGATTGGGAAAGAGAGCGATTTACTATGGATGAGGGCCTTTCAGACGCTGTTTTAGAAGCTTTTATCTCTCTTTTTAATAAGGGGCTCATTTACCGGGGAAATTATATTATAAATTGGTGTCCGAGATGCAAAACAGCGCTTTCTGAGGAAGAAGTTGATTATAAAGAACAGGAGGGGTATCTGTACTATCTTAAATATCCGGTAATAAATTCAGAAGGGAAATTTGTAACTGTTGCAACTACCCGTCCTGAAACAATGCTTGGAGATGTAGCTGTTGCAGTGCATCCGAGCGATGAAAGATATGAATTCTTAAAGGACAAAAAGATTTTGCTTCCTCTTTTAAATAGAGAGCTTCTATTGGTAAAAGATGAAGTGATAGATCTCGATTTTGGTACCGGAGCAGTAAAGATTACTCCGGCTCATG
>CAZAPE010000009.1:0-25081 GCA_964487065.1 uncultured Planctomycetia bacterium
TTCCTCTGCAATTTTGTGCGCAAGTTCCTTAACCATTTGCTGCTCTTCACTTAACAAATAATCTACCATTCTTTTAACCTCCTTGTAGAAAAAATTAGCTAATTAATAGTATTATAAAGAAATAATTTTGTCAATCGGACTATTGAGGGTTTTTGGAGATATGTTTCGTAAAAATTATCAAATCATCTCCGGGGGCATAAAAATCGGGTATCTTCCCCGTTTCAAGAAATCCCTGGCGCTGATAAAAATTCCTCGTCTTTAAATATTTCTCTTTTCCTGAAGTTTCGATTCTTAAAATAGCCTTATTTTTCTGGCTTAAAACATACTCCTCAACCATGCCTACCAACTGTTTCCCTATGCCCTGTCTTTGATAACTTTTTTCAACGACAACCCAATATATATCCCAGGAAAATTCAGTTCCGGGAATATCGCTGAATATAACAAAACCGCGAAGTTCAGCATCTACCTCTTTTTTAAAAATCAGATAATCCTTGCCCGGAGCTTCATGGTATTCATCAAGTATGGTTTTTAAAAATTCTATTTCGCTATCCCTGAAAAAATCTGTCTTGTGGGTAAGGTTTACAAATTTTTCTATTTCCTGTTTTTTAATCTTTAACATAACTGCACTCTAAAGCATACTCAACGAGTTTTAATATAAGTTCATTATAGCTACACCCTGCACTTTGAGCCATTCGCGCAAGGCCGGCATCTTTACTTAAATCTGGATTTGGATTTACATCAAGGACAAAAATACCTCTTTGGTCTTCTCTTAAATCAACTCTGAAATAACCGCGACAGGAAAACATTTTACCTATTCTAAATGCATAATCTCTAATCTGATCGGCTATATGGCTTTCCAAAACCGGGTTTAATTCAGGCACTATCTCCATATATTCCGGAGCATTTTTATCCCATTTTGATTCTTGAGATAAAAAAGGCAGGAAGTTTGGATAATTATTATAATCGATACGAGAAACACCTAAAATACGATAAGGATCATTGCCGATGATACCGATTGCATACTCTTTCCCGCTTATAAACTCTTCAACAAGAAGTCCTTTAGGAAATCTTGCCAATTTTATTTTTATAGACTTATAAAGCGTCTCATGTGAAGTTACAAATGAAAGCCTGTTTATCCCGGAACTTGCATCCTGAAAACACGGCTTTACAATTGCAGGGAATTTGAAGGTACTATATTTCGATTCAAAATCTGCTATTGTTTCAATCATAACTCCAAAAGGTACATTTATATTAGCTGCGGCAAGTTTTTTATTGACTTCATATTTATTCAAACAATTCAATAAAACCAAAGCGCTATTGCCTGTAAAAGGTATTCCTGTCTTTTCAAGTATCCCTGCAAATATAGCTTCAGAAAGAGAATCTTCACCAATGGTTTCACAGAGATTAAATATGACATCCGGATTTCGATCTAATATTTTCTTTTCTAAATCATCAAGATTATTTAATTCCTCTGCCACAATAGGCATTATGTCTACTCCAAACCCGGCTGACGCTAATGCTTTAGTAGTATTGTCACGGCATTTTATAACTGCTACCATTTCACCTGGAGAAAGCTCCTCTTCTCCGTACACAATCAAGACATTTTTTACCTTAAAATTTGAATCCATATCTTTTTAACGCTGTTTTTAGTATTTTTTTTATCAAATCGGAATAACTTCCTCCGCCTAATTTATAAGCAATGGGCAAATCGCTATAATGCGGAGAAAGACCCGGCAAGGGGTTAACATCAATAATAAAGGGGGTTTTGATTTTATTCAATCTAAAATCAACTCTGGCAATATCTCTCAAACTCAAACATTTAAACGCAGAAAGCGCAGGCTCAGATATTTTTTCCCGAATTATTTTTTCAATTTCATTATGCCCTGAATAAAGTATTCTCTCTTTCCAGAATCTTTTATTTTCTATCGAATATATAAATGACTCTTTCCCTTCATCCTTAAGCGATATCTTCATCATGGTTATAACTTTAGGATTATCATTGCCCAAAATTCCAACGGTAATCTCATCTCCTTCAATAAACTCCTCAACAACAGCCGGCTGTCTATATTTTGAGATAATATACGCAACCCTTTTATTTAAATCTTTATAATTAGAGACTACAGAATTTAAAAATATCCCCTTTGATGAACCTTCCCAGCGCGGCTTTACTATAAACCTTTTTCCATCTTTAAATATATTTTTAAAATAACTTGTATTCTCTTTTTTATCCAGACTGTACATAAGCGGCACTTTTATCCCTTGTGATTTTAAAAAATAGCTACAAAAAAATTTATCCAGAGTAATACCTAAAGCAATGGCATCAGAACCCGAATAAGGAATTTTTTGGCTCTCCAAGAAACAAGGCACCTGAGACTCTCTGGAACGATAACTACCTAGGCCTTCTGCTATATTAAAAACAAAATCTATTTTTAAGGAAGTAAATTTTTTGAAAATATTTTCATTCTGTTCAATCGTTACCACCTTTAAACCGCATTTTTTTATTTCATCCCTCAATACCTCTATAGTTTCCCACTCGTCATATTCCTCAGACGTATCGTCCAATAATCCAGAAACGCTTTTTTTAAGATTATAGACAATAGCGACTGTATGGATTTTTTTAACAGCCATGGCAATAGATATACTGCTAACCCTGGGGATTATAATAGAAGAAGCATTCGTTTTTGTAATTTCTTAATACAACCCCTTCGGAAGTCATAGATATTAAGTATTGCGGCCCAATAGGAATCTTACCTTTGCCATCTTCGCCGTCGATAACATATGTAGGCACGCACATACCGCTGGTATGTCCGCGCATCTTCTCTATTATTTCAACACCCCTCCAAACAGAAGTCCTAAAATGCGAAACTCCGACAACAGCATCGCACTGGAAAAGATAGTAAGGCCTCACCTTTATACTCTGCAGTTTATGGCATAACTGCATCATAATTTCAGGAGTATCGTTAATCCCTTTTAAGAGTACTGATTGATTACTTAATGGAATCCCTGCTTTCTGTAACTTCCTGCAGGCTTTAGTGGATTGCGCTGTTATTTCATTGGGATGATTAAACTGCGTATTTATCCAAAGATTATCGTATTTCCCTAAAACCTTGCATAAGGAATCGTCTATCCTTTGCGGCAATACAACAGGCGCACGGGTTCCGATGCGAATAACATCGATATTTTTTATTTTTGCGACAGAAGCCAAAATATAATCAAGTCTCTCTGTAGATAAAGTGAGTGGATCCCCTCCGCTAATAATTATCTCACGTATTGATTTATTGCTTTTTACATATTCGAGCGCTTGCTCTAACTCTTTTAAGCTAGGCTCAGGTATTGACTTACGCCAAATCCTCTTTCTGGTGCAGTGCCTGCAATACATAAAACAGTTATTAGTAACTATAAGCAATGCTCTGTCAGGATATCTGTGTACCAAACATCTCACCGGAGAAGTCTTCTCTTCGCCAAGAGGGTCTATGCTCTCATGGAAGTTTTCATCTATTTCGCATGCATCCGGAATACTCTGCATCCTAACAGGATCTTTTAAATTCTGCGGCTCCTTAATTAAGGAAAAATAGTATTCTGGTATCCTCATATTATATTGCTTGGATACTTGTTTTATATTTTTTACGTCTTTTTCATCCAAAGTAATAAATTTAGACAGATCCTCAACGCTGCGTATAGAAGATTTGTATAATGCAAGCCATTCTTTCTCCTTTTCCTGAACAGCATTTTTTATCAGGCTTACATCTTCTTTAGTATTTATGGTCTCTTTCGTATTAGAAGACCCCATGCATACCTCCTGGTTTTAGGTTCAAAAAAAAACCTCTCTTCCCTTACTAGAAAGAGAGGTTTTTTTCATTTTTTTATCTTTTAGAGTTGCCCTCTTATAAAAATTACCATTTCACCTAAATTTTTTATAAACACTTTCATCATTGTTCTTTTTCTCGATTCCATATTTTTACTAACATATTATGTTGTTTTAAAATTATCACAAATTTTTTTTCTGTCAATAGTATTTATTCATTTTTTTAATTTTTTTTATCTTTTTATTTACACTTAAAAATATCTTTTTTAAAAACAGTGCCTATTTTATCTCCTCTCTTGTAAAAAAACAGAGTTGAGTTATTATATATAAGATAAACTATGACGATAAACAATTTTGTTCTTGACTCGTTTCAGCAGCAAGCCATTGACTATCTTGAAAAAAACTATTCCGTAATAGTTGCTGCGCCAACAGGCGCAGGAAAAACAGTCATAGCAGAACATGTGATCGAAAAATGTTTAAATGAAAGCAAGGGGATCATTTATACAGCGCCGATAAAAGCACTTAGTAATCAAAAATTCCGTGATTTCTCATCCAAATTCCCCAAAGACGTTGGAATAATCACCGGCGATATAAAATTAAATCCTGAGGCAGATGTATTAATAATGACAACAGAGATTTTCAGAAATTATCTACTCCAGGACGCTGAAAAACTAAACAATAAACATTGGGTTATATTTGACGAAATCCATTACTTGGACGATATTGAACGCGGAACCGTATGGGAAGAATCTATAATATTTCTTCCCGCGCATATGAAAATGCTTGCGCTATCAGCAACACTACCAAACATTGACGAGCTCATAGCATGGATGAGTAAAATTCACAAGCATACGATAAAAAAAATAGAAGAGAATACGCGGCCGGTGCCGCTGCATTTTTATTTTCAAGCTAACAACCGTATATTTTCAGATATAAAAGAACTGAAAAATTGCATTTTAACCAATAACAGCTTTTTCAGAGTTAATCGCATAAATAATCTTATAGGCCACCTTAAGGAAAAATCATTTCTGCCTTGTATCTATTTTTGTTTCTCTCGCCAGAAATGTGAAAATCTCGCTACTGAACTGACAAGATATGATTTTTTAAATATGGATGAAAAAAATAAAATCTCCGAACTTTATCATTCTTATGCAAAGAAGTTTAAGATTCAAGACCATTCATCAACTGCCTCAATGTTTACTTTACTAAGGAGAGGAATCTCCTATCACCATGCCGGACTCCTACCTCCGCTCAAAGAGATAATTGAAAGGCTATTTACTGAAAAACTGATTAAAGTAATCTTCACCACCGAAACATTTGCTTTAGGGATAAACATGCCTTCGCGTACAGTATGCTTTGATGAGATTTCAAAATACGCACGCGGCAGGTTAAGATACCTGCGCGTAAGAGATTTTTATCAGATGGCGGGCAGAGCCGGCAGGCGCGGCATTGATAAAGAAGGCTATGTATTCAGCCGTCTTAAGCCTTATAAGGAAGATGTAGAGGCAATATCAAATATTATGTACGGGAAACCGGAAGAGATAAGAAGCCAGTTTAATGCATCTTACGCTACGATATTAAACCTATATCGGGATATTCAGGATGACCTTCTTTCTGTTTATTTTAAAACATTCCATCATTTTCAATCCGGAAACAAAATAGCCTATGAAAAAAAGCTGCTGCAGTCCAAGTTAAAACTGCTAAAACAACTTCTTTATATAAAAGACAACTCTTTATCCATTAAGGGAAATTTTGCTTCTAACATATTTGGCTATGAACTTATCATCACAGAGCTCATGGAAAAAGAATTCTTTGAAAATATAAACTGGGTTGAACTTGGAGTCATTATCTGCGCAATAGTCACTGAAATTAGATACCGGGAGCCTATCCCGCATCTGAATAAAAAAATAAGGAAGTTAAGAATGACCTTAGACGCCGCAACATCGCGGATACAGAAGCTGGAAAAAAGATCGTCTATATTCCCGCAAAGTAAAACAGCTCATTTTCAGCTCGCGAATTCAATGCAAAGATGGCTTGAAGGAGAAAATTTTGAGCAGATAATAAAACTAACTTCATCAGATGAAGGAGAAATTATACGCAATTTCAGAATGACTATTCAGGTATTACGCGATATGAATCAAAAATACATCTCGCATGACTTAAGGGGAAAAATCCATAGAACAATAGATGCTTTAAACAGAGATATTGTTAATGCCCAATGGCAAATAAAAATATAAAGCTTAAACATTGGCACTTCTTTCTATAACTGCTATTTTCAAAGTAAGTGCAGGAGGGAAAGATGGGCAGAGCAGTCAAAACAATTGTTTTAATCTTTATATTTCTTTTAAATTTTCAAATTCAAAGCTATAGCAGAAGAACACGTGATTTTAATTTGGAATTTTTCCAATCCGAAGATCCGTCTGTTATAATACTTAATGAATATATCGCCGAATTTATATCAACACTTACCGGCGTAACTGAAATTTATAGTATTGTCGAAATGAGATACTTAGAAGGTGATTCTAATAGGCCTGAGGAAGAAAGCTGGGGAGCTTATAAATTCAACGTGGTAACAAATAAAGGTCCTCTCGTTATAATTGTAAAGCCAATAACTGAAGAAGACGCAATTAATTTTCAAAAAGCATCTTTGGTAAATGTTGCACCTAATCCGGTCAAATTTATTCCAAGTAAATATAAAACCCATCCGTTCATTGACGGCTATATGGTATATCCGCATTTTGAAGGTGAGAAATTAAGCAAGCTATGTTTTAGAGAAAATGGCACTGAAACAATAAAAGAAAATCCCTGGATTATTGCACAACTTGCAACTAAATTGGCCCGTTTGAAGCATGCAGGCATTAGTTATGAGGATTTTTTATATTACAACACTATTGTTAATTTAGAACGGAAAGAAATTATAATTATTGATTTCGGCAGAAGGGCTTGCGCAAGTCCCGAAATTCAATTAAGAAACTGGTTTATCCCCGGTATTTTTCATAACGACCCGGAATTTAGAGAACAAGCTCTTGATATGTTTAGCTCATCCTATCAAAATGAATTAGAAATATTACGGAATACGGACTTAGCAGGAAACTCTAATAATTAATTCGTGAGAAAACTCTTTTTTGATGTATTGCTTTATTTCTCCTTTGAGTATTTTATGAATCATATATACTGCCTCATACCCCATCTCAGCAAGCGGAACAGAGACAGTAGTAAGCGGAGGGTTCGTATGTTCAGTAATTGTTATATTATCAAATCCAACCACCTTTATATCCTGCGGACATCTTAAACCCAACTCCCCGAATGCACGTAAAACACCAACTGCCATTGCATCATTAAGACAAAAAATTACTCCCCGAAAATCCGGTTCTTTTCGAATTAATTCTAAAATCGCGGCATACCCTCCTACTTCATTAAAATGTCCGTTAAGAAATCTGTTTTCAGGAAATTTAATATTATTTTTACTCAACACCTCTAAAAAAGCTTTTCTTCTTATCTGCGCATCCAATGAATGCATCTCCCCGCCGAGCAAGAAAAAATCGCGGTTGTCTTTTTTTATCACATACTCAGTCAAATCATAAGTCGCTTTGTAAGAATCCACGTATAGCTGATTTATTCCCCAATCTGACTGATAATCATTCATAACAACCAAAGGAAAGATTTTGCTTTTTTCAAGCTCATCTTTTAAATGTGGATAAGCAATATAATAGGCATGAGTAATAATTAAACCGTCTACTCCAGCATTATCAAGTAATGACTGTAAAGAGTAGATGCCTTCCTGAGAAATAAGCTTCAGATCATAGCCTGTCTCATACAACCCTTTAAGGACACCTTTTAAAATCTCACCCACGTAACCAGATGTGGTATCGCTACGAAAATTCATAGGAAAACCTATTGTCTTTGCAATACCCTGCCTTAATGAGCTTGCAGCTCTGTTGGGAAGATAGCCAAGCTTTTCTGTTAAGGCCTTAATCCTTTTGAATGTCTCCGGGTTTAGCAGATGCTGCGTTTGGGGATTAAGTGCCCTTGAAATAGTCGCAATGGAAACACCTGCTTCTTTAGCTATATCCTTTATATTTAAACCTTTCATATCTATCCTTGTAAACGTTTACTGTAAACGTTTACAAGATAAGAATACCTTAATACTAAAATATTGTCAAATAGAAATATTACATTAACATCTGCCCTGCTACTTTTTGAAAATTACTATATCGCTGCCTAGAAATGAGGGCAATCTTCCTATTTCAGTAAAATTATCCCGGATTAAATCACGATATGAAGAATCTTGCTTATAAATCTCTTCAAGCCCCTCATCACAAATGGAATTGAACTCCCGCAAAGTGTTGCGCCATTTTTCAAATATCATAGGATCAGCAATTAAAACATCCTCACTAACAACAAGATAATCTATTTCATCAATTTTATAAGGAAACGCTCTAAATGAGAGGCTATCAAAACCTATTAATTTGATATCAAGATCCCTACCCTGCAAATGCCTAAAATCAAGACGGTACCCAAGGCCATCGAAGCCTGCATTATAATTACAGCTTTCATTAAACGGCGACGCAGCTATTTGTATAACCCCTAGATTAGCAATAGAATCTTTCTTTATAATATCAATTATTTTATCATAAGAAAATGCAGCCGCCTTTAAACTGTAGAAAGGAATCCTTTTTATCCCTCCGCCGGTTAGCGGCATAGCGGAAAAAGAGTATATAAAATTATATATCCCGATGCAAAATATAAAGATAAACAGTATTCGCCTTGAAAATTTCGACGGCAGAGCGAAGAGACCCAAAACAGTAAGCAACGCAATATAAGGCATAAACGGCAATAAATATCTCACCTCCACATGCGGAATAAGGGAAAGTACGGCTATTCCAAAAATTAAATTTATGCTTAAAGATATCGTTTCCGGTTTTCTTTTAATCAACGCAAATGGCCATGTTAAAAGAAAAAACAAAAAGAACGGTATAAAGAGATGATTATCTTTAAAACCACGGATATAGAAATTAACTTTAGCTAAAAATACACCTTTCGAGGGATCATTTTGAACCGACAAAAACAAATATTTTAAATCTATATATTTTATATACCAGGGTAAAACAATAATTAAAGAAACAATTATTAGAAGCAATAAATTCCCCAATACTTTTCTTGCTTCCATCTTCGCATTGTATTTAATGAGGCCAAGAATATATTTGATTGGTAAATAAACCACAAAAATTCCTATTACATAAATAATAAATGTCCATTTTATAAGCATCCCTATGCCAAGAGCAATTCCTAAGAATAGAGAGTATCTTCTGCTGCTTAAATACTCGCTTTGAATAAAAAGATATAATGTAACAGCAACCCAAGCGCAAAGTGCATATTCCATTATAGGCGCACGGAGAAAAACTGCTACAGAAGGGTAAGAGAGAACAATAAAACCGCCTAAAAATCCCGAAAATCCCCCGTTTCCCTGATACCGGGAACATATCTTATAAATGAAAAATACAAGCATAGATAAGTAGAGCATGTTTATAATAATCGGCACATAAGCACAGGCTCCGAGCAACAAGTACCCCAAAAAGATTGTGAACGCATAAAAAGGAGGGTAATAATTTATCGCCTTTAGGCCTGAATAAAAAATCTCAGGACTAAGTTTAAACATTTGATAAAGAGACATTGCCATCGAAGAACTGTATGTCGGACATAATAAATCTGTAATATGAAGCCAGAAAAAATTGCTTATTACTACAATAAGTAAAATTAAAATCAGCAAGCCCGGAAAAAATTTATTTGATTTCATAAAAACACCTTTTCATACAACTACCCTAAGAATCCTTTTATGTAAGCATTACAAAAAGGGCATCTGCTCTCTTTTATCCTGTTCTCCTTTACTGCAAAAAACTCTCTTTCTATCAAAACCTCTTTACATTTATAGCAAAAAGTATTAGAAGCGCCACCAACATTGCCAAGATAAATATAGGAGAGTCCGGCTTTTTTCCCTATATCAGCTGCTCTCTGCAAAACCTGGATTGCAGTCATATCGCAATGCATAAATTCATAATCGGGATGAAACCTGCTAATATGCCAGGGGGTATCCTTGTCTATAGAGAAAATAAAAGAGGTTATATCTCTAAATTCTTCATCGCCATCATTTTCGTTGGGAATAATTAATGTCGTTACCTCAACCCAGATATTTAACTCTTTCATTAATCTTATTGTATCCAAAACCGGCCCTAGATGTCCTTGGCATATTTTTTTATAAAATTCATCCTTAGAGCTCTTGAGATCCACATTTACAGCATCAAGGTAAGGAGCTATTTCTTTTATAGCCTCCTTACTTATATAGCCATTAGTAACAAAAATATTATACAGTCCTTCTTCTTTTGCTATCTTGGCAGTATCATATGCATATTCAAAAAAAACCGTAGGTTCAGTATAAGTATAGGCAATAGACTTACAGTTATTTCTCTTTGCCTCACTTACTACCTCTTTAGGCGTCATACTATGCGGTTTTAAATTAAAGTTATTCTCTGAAGCTTGAGATATTTCCCAATTTTGACAAAAACCGCAGCGTAAATTACAGCCTCTTGATGCTATTGAATAGGTTAGGCTTCCGGGAAGAAAATGATACAACGGCTTCTTCTCTATGGGGTCGATATGCCTTGCTATAATCTCGCCATAATCAGGGGTGTACAGAACGCCGTCTTTATTCTTTCGAACCGCACAAAAACCGTAAAAGTCATCTTTAATATTGCATAGATGCGGGCATAAAATACAGCGCACCTTGTTATCAGGCAACTTCTCATATAACCGTGCTTCCTTCCTCATCGGATTAATTTTTTATATGCCGGGCAATTTTTTTTAAGGCAACAAGATTTACACAAAGGATTCCTTGCCTTGCAGGTTTCCCTACCGTGATTAACCAGTATATAGTTAAAATCGAGCCAATGCTCCTGAGGTATAATTTGCATAAGATCTCTCTCTATCTTATTAGGATCCTCCCGTTTGCTAAAACCCAGCCTTTTAGATAACCTTTTAACATGAGTATCAACGGCTATACCATCTGCCTTTTTAAAAGCAGAGGATAAAACTACATTGGCTGTTTTACGCGCAACTCCCGGAAGAGAAACAAGCTCCTTAATATTTGAAGGAACCTTTCCTTTAAAATCATTTAAAATTTTATTGGCTGAGGCTATTATATTTTTTGTTTTATTCCTGTATAAACCAAGAGAGCGAATATTATTTTCTAAAGTCCGAGATCTTGCCTTTGCAAAATCTGTAACTGTCTTATATTTATTAAAAAGCGCTGCCGTGACTTCGTTAACTTTTTTATCCATACATTGAGCTGAAAGCATTGTTGCAACAAGAAGCTGGAATGGTGTTCTATATTGAAGCATTGTCAAACTATCCGGATAAGCGCTACGAAGTGTTTCTATTATTTTTAAGACTTTTTTATTATAAAACCGCCTTTTTTCCTTCATAGAGAAGTGCCAGGATATATAGAAAGTCGGAAAGCCTGTTAAGATAGACCTGTGCGAAACTGTTTTTAAGCAACTTTTTTTTTACCATAAAAACAGCCTCACGCTCGGAACGCCTTGCAATTGTTCTTGCCACATGCAGATATCCGGAAATAACGTTTTTCCCCGGAGTCGAGAAACAGTTTTTTTTAAATTTCAACCTCGCCTTACAACACTTCATATCCGCTTCCAATCTCTGAATATAAATTCTATTTATTTTCTCTTTAACTTTTAAAGAACTATTTATACTACAAGATACCTCTGTTGCTATAATGGCAACTTCCTTTTGTATCGATTCAATAATATCTTTTATCTTTTTGCTCTTGAGAAGAGATTTAATTAAACCCAGGAAAGAGGCAAGCTCATCTAGAGATCCGCAGAGCTCAATTCTTATATCATCTTTAGATACACGTTCTCCAGAGTACAGCAACGTGTAACCGCTATCTCCTTTACCTGTAGTTATTCCCATGTTTTAATTATTAATGCATAAAATCAACTTTGTTTATTATATATTATAAATCTAACCGGGAATTACTTAAAGCTATTTTATAACTTGCTAAGATTTACTCCAGACAATCAGGAACGTATCTTATATGCAGCGCCAATATATAAGTTAATAATGTTCTGTCAAAAATTTAAAAAACTTTTTTGCGTCTAACGCTATAATTTATGTTACAGAAATTAATTCGTATCCAACTCGCTAAAAGAAATGCCTTTAGCGCCTTGCTTAAGCATTTCGTTTATAGCAGAATCTGAATCTTGCGGCTTTACATTGACAGCTTTAATGGCATCCAGCAGTAATTTTACTCTTAGTCTTGATTTTAAAGCATCCAAAACCGAAAATTTAACACAATAATCAGTTGCAACACCGCCAATATATAATTCTTTTATATACTTTGCTTCTAGCAACTTTAAAAAACTAATACCTCTTGTATCTATGCTATCAAAGGCAGAATAACCTTCTTCTTCAGGAGAAACTCCTCCAGATATTATTACAGCAGTTGCTGGCAACTTTAACTGTGGGTGAAAATCGGCTCCAGGCGTGTTTTGAATACAGTGTTTTACCCAAAGACCTCCGAAATCCTTAAAATGCTTGCTTTCTACCGGATGCCAGTCACGGGTAGCAAAGACAGGTAAATCTTTTTTGCTGAATACATCTATATATTTATTTAATATAGGAACTATTAAATCAGCCCCGGACACCGCAAGAGCACCTCCTTCGCAGAAATCCTGCTGCATATCTATAACAAGAAGTGCTTTCCCCTTATTCATAAGTCATGTCAGAAAGCAGCGTTTCATTTATTAAAATCTCATCCTGAGATATGCCATTAGAAAAAGAGTCTCTGGCATTTGATATAAAATACGCTTCCGTTATATAATGACGCATCATTCTATGGCTGTTAAAATAGCAGGCAATCTTAGCGATAGAATTTTTCATTATTCTAATCCAATTATCCCGCTGCTGATAAAAAAGCGGCAAAATTGCATATTCTAACTTGCCATATAAATCATGCTTCTCCTGAATATAAATTTCCTCAGCTGACTCCTCTCCTGAAGGCCCGATAGCCCACCCTGTAATACCTTCCATATAGCCTTCACTCCACCAACCATCAGGAACAGAAAAATTAATACCTCCGTTGTGCGCCGCCTTCATACCGCTGGTACCGGAAGCCTCTAAAGGCCTCTGGGGAGTATTTAGCCAAACATCAACACCGGGTATAAATTTTTTTGCTATTTCCATATTATAATTTTCAAGATACGCAATTTTAATATCGTTTTTTAAATAACGGCTGTACGCAAAAAGCTCCTCAATCATCCTTTTCCCGGGTTCATCATGCGGATGCGCCTTTCCTGCGAAAATTATCTGTATAGGAAACTTTTTATTTATACTCTTTAAGCGCGGAATATCGGAAAATAAAAGCGCATGCCTTTTATATGTAGTCACACGGCGTGCAAAACCTATAGTAAAAACATCGTATAAAAAGTTTTCATTGGTTTTCCTGTTTACATAATCGATTAACTCTTTTTTTGCCTGATAATGCGCCTCCCAAACCTCCTCATTCGGAATCACCTCAACTCTTGCCAAAAGCTCCGGCTCTTTGGCCCAGCCTGGTATATATTTGTCATATAGACATCTTAAGGCAGGATGCGTCCAGGTATATGAATGAACCCCGTTAGTAATAGATCGGATCTCATAACCGGGAAACATCTTTTTTGTAGTCTCACGGTGTTTCTTTGCTACACCGTTCACAAATCCGCTTGAATTAAGGGCTAAAAGGGTCATATTTAAAGAATCTTCGCCAGCAAATTCTTTGATTTTTTCTAAATCAACAAAGGAAGGCAAAATATTACTAACATGCTCATAAGAAAATTTATCATGACCGGCTTCAACAGGAGTATGCGTTGTAAAGACGCAAAGCTTACGCACCTTATCAATTTCAAAATTGAAATTTTTTAAAAGCTCCAATATAAGAAAGCTTGCATGACCTTCGTTTAAATGAAATTTAATTACATCTACCCCCAATTCCCGCAGCATACGTACCCCGCCAATTCCTAGAATTATTTCCTGTTTTATTCTATAATTTTCATCACCTCCATAGAGATATGAAGTTAACTCTTTGTCAGAAGATGAATTTTCTTCAACATCTGTATCAAGAAAAATAACCGGAACTTCTCCTCCTGCAGTACTCTCTACTATATAAACCCAGGCCCCAATAGTTACGAAACGCCCTTCTATCTCGACATTTATTTTTTGAGGCAATGGTGTTAAAAATTTCTCTGGTTTCCACTCATCAGAATGTTCTATTTGCCTGCCTTGGGCGGTAAGCTCTTGACGAAAGTATCCTTTTCTGGCAATAAGAGTAACCGCTATCAATGGGATATTTAAATCGGCGCTGGATTTAACGGTATCTCCGGCTAAAATCCCCAAACCACCGCTGTATGTAGAAAACTCAGGGAAAAGGCCCATCTCCATAGAAAAATATGCAACCTTCTTACCTTTTAACACATCTTTGATTCGTATGGTAATATCCACAAGTATCTCTCTCCATCCCCAATTATTGCAAAAAAAAACAATAACTGATTTTTCCCTAAATTTATTCCTTTTTTTATAGATAGCGTTTATTCTTCTATATAACTCCTATACATTAATACTCATTTTTTTATAAATATCAAATAAAAAATCTAGGCTCAATTTTCTTTTAAGCTCCATATAAGGCATATTTAACGTAAAGCAACAAAAAGATTAAAGAACCCGGGAACAAATAATTATGAGAGAATCAAAAAGAGGGGGAATTTCTGACTTCATTTTTAATGCATTAATAAATGTCTTCTTTTTTGCTTACTATAATAAACTGCAGCGCTGTCAGCTTAAATATTCTTGCGAATAATTTATCTTCTTTGAGTTTTAATTCTGTCCGCAGGATAAAAACATTAGAACCTGAATTTATTCTTCCCAGCCCCTTAACAGCTGAAGAAGCAGCCTTTTTTAACAGCATGGCAGATCCTGCAATTATATGTGACAGCAAAGGCACTATACTTGATATAAACAGCGCACTAATTGAAGACTTGGGTTTTAACGAAAGTGATATTGTTGGATTGGACCTCTCAAATATCATAGGAGAATCAGGAGTAATACAATTCGCTGCAACTGTTAAGGAGCTGCTTCAAGGAAATATAAACAGAGCAACCATAGAATGCACCGTCACAACTACCGACGCGAGGCCGATAACTTTAAGCGTATCGCTATCTGTAGTTCGCGGAGCAGACGGAAACTACAAAGGCATTCTTGTAAACGGAAGAAATATAACCGATCTGATGGATAAAGCGACAAAGGGCCCTTTGACCGGAGCTTATAACCGCAGCTTCTTTAACGACGCCATTGCTAATGAAATATCCCGTTCTACGCATAACGGTCCGGTATCGATGCTTATGATAGACATTGACCATTTTAAAACGGTAAACGATAGTTATGGCCATCCTGAAGGAGATATGGTTTTAAAGAATGTTGCTGAAACAATAGCTGCGCAGCTCTGGCGCGATGCAGATTATCTGGTGCGTTATGGCGAAGAGGATTTTGCCGTAATATTGCCGAATACAGATTCAGCAGGCGCTCAAACCATAGCCGAGCGAATAAGAAATGCTATTGAGAATGCACGCATAGAAGGCAGTAAAGCTATACACTCAATAACAGTCAGTGCCGGAGTAGCGACCTACACCCATACTGACAACAGCAGAGTCGATATAGAAAAAGAGACCCGGGATATCGTTGAACATGCGGACCTTGCTCTTTACGAGTCTAAGGAAAGTGGACGAAACAGAGTATCCGTATATCAAGAGGAAGACCTGTTTTAAAAACCTCATTTTTTAAAAACCGCGCCCCCAGAGTATCTTAAGATTTTCCTATACAATATTCTTTAAAAAAATTAGAATGCATATTATTAAGAAATAAAGAACTAAATTGTTAAAAAATATACTTAAATTAAAATTTAAAAAAATAAATTATAAAAACCAATTCCTACTCTTATTTTTATATCTTCCTGGTATTTTTTCTACGACAGAACCTCTGAATGTAGTTGAGATAGACAATGCTTATTTCGATGAATCTCTTCAAAGCGCAAACGAACTTGATTATTACTACCAATTTCCAGAAAAACACTTCTTACAAAGAAAGAAAATAAGCGAAAAGGCTCTTGAGAGAGAGATAGAAAACGCACGCAACCCTAAACAGGATACTGTCTATCCTTACGATTACAATATCGCTTCTTTAAAGTTAAAAAAAACTATACTAAAAATATTAAATATTGAGTTCCTAACCAAAGATATCCAAAAAAGAGAATTAACTGTTATAAAAACTAATGAATTAAACCGCGGCGAATATACCGAAAAAACACTTTTTTTCAGAGATAAACATATCGGCACATTCAAAGTACTTATGTTAATCCCTAACGGCAACAAGAAGCAATATCCGGCTATAATAGGACTCCACGGCCATGTGGATACAGAGATTGTATTTATTGATGAGAGTCTGGGGAGAGAGCTTGTAAAACAGGGATTTATTGTAATCATACCGCATTTTAGAGCCATGCAGCTGGATAAAGATGAACTTGAAATAAGCAAAAAACTTCTCCTTAATGGATTTACGCTTATGGGCATCAGAGTATATGAGACTCTTTTAGTATTAAAATACCTCCTTTATTCTCCTATTGTAGATAAAGATAATATCGGCATTCTTGCCCACTCCGGAGGAAGTAGTATCGCGAACCTGACCGCAAGAGCTACAAACATCTTAAAAGTTATTGCTACTGATTACAGAAATAACTTTCTTGATATCAATGACCAGTATTATAACGATAATCCCGAAACTTATCTTGATAATATTCACTGCGAAGTTATTCCGGAACTATCCTATTTTTGCGAGGTTATAAACAATAAAAACACTTTAACTATCCCGCATTTGGAACTTCCTTACGGTTTCGGAGAAAACAAAGAAATAATATTTGACTTTTTTAATTCCAATTTATGCAATTGAATTGTTTCTTAACCAAGATTAATAGGCTTTTTTATCCTTATATTTAAGCCAAATTTTAAAAACTTCAGCGCACTCCTCCTTGATGAAACCACTTTCTATTTGTAATTTAGTTTTGCTTAAAATTTTCATTTTTCTGTTTGTAACCAGCAGCTCATTAAAACCGATTCTCTTAGCATCTTTAATGCTAGAACCGTAAACTATTCTTTTAATTCCCGCCCAGTAACAGGCAGCAAAACACATCGGGCATGGTTCGCATGTAGAATAAATCGTACATCCCAAAAGATCTATACTCTTTAGCTTCCTGCAGGCATCTCTTATCGCTATAATTTCAGCATGAGCTGTTATATCTGTATTTTTCCAAACAAGATTATGCGCAGAGCTTACAACTTTGTTCCTCCTCACTATACAGGCGCCAAACGGTGTTTGGCCCTTCCTTATCCCCTCTTTTGCTTTTTCAATAGCTAGCCGCATATATCTCTTTGACTTCAATATAAATACCTCACTTTTTAGAAATAATTCTAAGCTTAAGAGCCTTATAATACAAGGCTCTTTTCAAAGCTTGTTCTTGTATATTAACTCCAATTTTAGAATTGACTTTATATTGCCTAAACCGTATCATTTCCTTGAAGTAGAAGGAGAGTTTCCTTCTGACTAAATTTTAACCACCAGAGGAGAAGAGGTATGAATATTTTTGTGGGGAATTTGTCTCGCGAAGTGACTGAGCAGGAGCTGCATGATGCATTTGTTCAGTTTGGTGAAATAAGCTCGCACAGAATAATAAAAGATCGTTTTAGCGGAGAAGCACGCGGATTCGGATTTGTGGAAATGCCCTCCAAAGAAGAAGCAGAAAAGGCTATCGCAAGCATGAACGGCACAGAGCTTAAAGGAAAAGTTTTGACCGTTAATGAAGCCAAGCCCAGAGAACCGCGCAGTCAAGGCGGGGCGGGAGGATTCAGCAGAAACAGGAATTTTAGTCGTGGCGGTAATAGGGATAGAGATTCCAGAGACAGAGGGCCACGTAGATCCTGGTAAAAGATATCTTTGATGCCGTTTAAATAACCGCTTAATATTGTTACCTATTCAAGGAAAACATATCGGGAGATTAATATATTTTCTATTCAGTCAATAAATAATAAATTATTGTCAATACACTGATTTTTGGATAATAATATAGGCAGAGGAATTTATACCCACATATGAAAGATGTCTTATGCGTAATACTTGGCGGCGGCAGAGGGGCAAGGTTATATCCACTGACTAAATACCGCGCAAAACCGGCCGTTCCTTTAGCCGGGAAATACAGGCTTATAGATATCCCCATAAGTAATTCTTTAAATTCGGATATCAAAAAAATAGCTATTTTGACTCAGTTTAACTCAGAATCTTTAAATAAACATATCTTCAGAGCTTATAAACTTGATTCTTATTCCGGTGGTTTTGTAGAAATAATAGCAGCGGAACAATCAATTGAAGAGAGCAACTGGTTTCAGGGATCTGCTGATGCCGTAAGAAAATGCCTTAAACATTTCAACGATCCCCGCATTAAACGTATACTGATTCTTTCCGGAGATCAACTTTATAAAATGAATTTCCATGAGCTCCTTGATTTTCACGATGCGAAGAAGGCTGAAATAACAATAGCATGCAATGCAGTAGATAAAGACGAGCTCTCTTCCTTTGGAATTACTGTAATTGATGAAAACTCACGCATAAGGAAGTTTATCGAAAAACCGAATCTAGATCAAAATACCGAGGCTCTTGCCATTAATAAAGGCTTTGACAATAAATTCCTTGCCTCAATGGGGATTTATGTTTTCAATAAAGAAATATTATTTGATTTATTAAAAGATAATTCAAAAATGGATTTCGGGAAAGAAATTATACCGGATGCTTCAATAAGCAGAAAAACGTACGGCTTTGTATATAGCGGATACTGGAAAGATATCGGTTCAATAAAGTCATTTTACGAAGAAAACCTAGCATTTACAGGCCCCCACCCACAGTTGGATTTATTTGACGAAGATTGGCAGTTTTATACGCGCCCGCGTTATCTGCCTTTAACAAAGATACAAAACGGCCAGATTGAAAATTCAAACATTGCGGAAGGAGCCATAATAGAAGATGCCAGAATAATCCATTCCATAATAGGGTTAAGAAGCAAGATCGGCTCCGGGACTACGATAGAGGATTCTGTGCTTATGGGCAACGACTTTTACGAAAATACCCATAATAATAGCAATCGCATGAAAGAATCTGAACCCAAAATAGGTATAGGTAAAAATTGTCATATCAAAAAGGCAATTGTGGACAAAAATGTAAGAATATGCGATAACGTAAAAATAATAAACAAAAAAAATATAGTTGATTTTGAAAATGAATACTGCGTAATACGCAATGGAATAACGGTAATCCCCAAGAATACTATTATCCCCCCGAACACTATTATTTAACCTCTACTTTTTAAATAGAACCTCTTTTTTTGGAAAAGGCATTTGACTCATCCTTAAATAAAGCCTAAAATTATAGCTGCATAAAAACATAATTTTTTGAATTAGATGCAAAAAAGAAATATTACAATCTTAACAATAATAGTATTATATTTTAGCTTTCAAGGGATTTCCAATTCGTTAGAATTTCAAAAATTTTTCAATTTTGATGCCGAAAATGGGCTTAAAGAATGGACAGAAAAAGTATTTAAAAATAAAGTTTTCTACGTAATAGAACCTCGACAGGAAGATGGATATCTTTCCGCAGAAAGCAAGGAATCTTGCTCCGGTTTATTTTATAAAATACGTTTCAACCCCAATGAATACCCTATGATAAGTTGGGAATGGAAAGTATTAACTTTCCCGAACAAATCTAAGGAAACAACTATCAGTAAAGGCTGGATAGAGAAAGACGACTACCCTGCAAGAGTATATGTGATTTTTCCCAGCATATTCTTCAAGAATACTAAATGCATAGAATACGTTTGGGATGAGAATCTGCCGGAAGAAACAAAGATAACAAGCCCCTATCTTGAAAACATTAAAATCATAGTCGTTGAATCCGGAAAAACGAATATAAACAAATGGGTTATTGAGGAACGTAATATTTCCGAAGATTACAAAATGCTTTTTGGCACGAGTGCACCTTATGTTGGAGCTATTGCCATTATGACAGATGCGGACAATACTCTCTCAACTGCTGAAGCAATGTATAACAATATAAAAGTGGGGTATATAAATGAATAAATCCAAAAACAGAAGAAAGCAGCTATTTGCTAACAAAATTCACAAACAGATTTTCATACTTGTAACTCTTGCGGCATTAGTACCGACCGTTATAGTGACTATATGCCTTTACTATCTGATATTCGGAATTACGGCAATGCAGCTCGGCATACCTGAAGCCATCGCATATAATATACTTCCTGCCGCAGAAAAGGTGCTATCAATTCTTTTAATAGCAGCTCCCATTGCCATTGCGGTAATATTAATAACCGCGCATAGAATGACCCACACAATCGTCGGGCCCTACGACAGGATAGTCCGGGAACTGGATGAACATATAGCCGGGAAAAGGGAAGGTAAAATAATAATAAGAAGCAATGATAAATTCTTACCGCTGGTTGAAAGAATTAACAAACTGCTTTCGATGCTTAAAAATAGATAAACAGCTTTGCGTACTTCTACTTCTTATATTTTGTAATATTACGTATTATCGCTAAAGATCCTGAATATTCTCCATCGCAAACTATAGGCGAAAGTTTTGCTGAATACCATCTAGTTTCACCCTTAATTTCAAGAGGATAATCATACTCTGCTATTTCGCCATTTTTATTTTTCCGTATAGCCTCGGTTATATGCAGAGTTAAATAAGGAGGCATTACCTCTTGATGTTTCTTGCCGATAAACTTACCCGGAGGCAGGTATAAATCCTTGATTTCCAAAGTATGATAAAAAGTAAAACAACCCTCAGCATCAAGAATAAAAACTAAATCCCCGATAGAAGTAACTATGCTCATAAACTTAAGCTCCGATTCGCGCAAAGCCTCTCTTGCTCTTTTATGTTCGACTTCACATTTCTCAAGTTTCGAAATGCGAGTTTTTAAAACATTTATTTCTTCAAGCAGCTCTTCTTTGCTTTTATCATTATATTCCATACTTACACCTCCTTAAGATATACAGTTATATCAAGTCATCAAACCCGGGCTGAAAAGAACGTAACGCTTTTTTCTGAGCCCTTTTTGATTTATCGTGTAATACTTTTTCTTTCGCCCGATTAGAACGTTTCCGTTTCTGCCTTTTTATCTTCGCAATTCTCTTTTTTTCTTCACTCAGTTTACCCAATTTAATAGACTCTAATTTATTGACCAGAATCCTGCGACCTAAAAACCTGTTTAGTTCCTGAGAGCGCTCTTTTTGACATTTAACATAGATACCGCTTGGAAGATGCTTTAAATAAACGCAGGTTGAGGATTTATTTACTTTCTGTCCGCCGCGCCCGCTTGAACGCACAAATTTCTCCTCTATATCAGTCTCGCGAATATCCAAATCTGACATTTTTTTCTTAAGAGCTTCTACCTTTGAACTGCTGACACCATAATTCATAGCATATAAAAATATAAATATTTATCTGTATATTTTTTTGAAGTTAAAAATAAATAGGATAAGGGAACTTTTACTCATAGCGATTATAGTATCAAATGCAGACGGCAAATCAACGGGATAATGAAAATCATCTTCATCAGCAAATAGGCCAAAATATTTTAAAAAAACAATACCCAGCAGGACTAATTTTTACACTTAATACTGCCAATTTTGTGCTGAATATGACTTTCCTCGGTAAATTTGATTATCTTATTCATCATATCCACGCAGAGCGCAGGATACCTTCCGACGGCAGTTTCGGCAGAGAGCATAACAAAACCTGTTCCATCCAGTATAGCATTGGCAATGTCTGAAACCTCTGCCCTGCTAGGCATGCGGTGGTCAACCATGCTCTCAAGCATCTGAGTGGCTGTTATGACAAATTTTTTGGCTTTATTACATTTTTTGATTATTGTTTTTTGAACAATAGGCACCTCATATATAGGTATCGATATGCCCATATCTCCTCTGGCTATCATAATCCCATCGCTTGCATCTATGATGCTGTCGATATTCTTGATACCATCTCTATTTTCTATTTTGGCAATTATCCTGATTCTGCCGGATTTATTCTTAAATTGTTTTTTAACAGTCAAGATATCGTCTCTGGTTCTGACAAAAGACTGGGCTATATAATCAACATTATTTTCTATACAAAAGACTATATCCTCTTTATCTTTTTTGGTTAAACCTTTAAAATCAAGCCTGGCCTGAGGAATATTTATACCCTTACGTTCTTTTAAAATACCCGGCGCAACAACTTTAGTCTTAATTTTTTTTCTATCACATCTATCAACTACAAGAGCAATGTTTCCGTCATCAATATAAATAACATAACCTTTTTTGATTACATTCAAAGACCCTTTGTAATCAAGCGGCATAATATTACCTTCTCCTAGAATATAATCCTGAGTCAGCCAGATCGTTTGATTCTTTTTAAGCTCTATTTCCTTGGCATCCTTAAACCTGCCTATTCTGATGCGATGGCCCTCTAAATCGGCCAGAATCCTTATGTGCCTGCGGTATTTTTTGTTTAATAATCTTATTAAATCTATACGCTGTTTATGCTCTTTATGGCTGCCGTGTGAAAAATTAAGCCTGACAACGTCCATGCCTGCGCGCATCATATTACGCAAAACACTCTCTTTGTCAGAGGCAGGACCTAATGTGGATATTATTTTGGTCTTAGGCATCCAAAACTCCTTTTTTATTATAATAACATAGTAAAAACTGTATTTGGAAATTAAGTAAAGAGCTAGTTTTGTTCGTGACTAAGTCACGAACAATATTGTTTAAAAACTAAGTTATTGGAATTGCTGACCTTGAAAAAATTGGGATGTGCCCGGTTTTTTATTTGCTGCAGCGGATTTCCATATATACACCATCCGGAACAATATAATCTTTGCCTTCCAGGTGCGCCTTGCCGGCTCCGCGAGCCATAGAAATGCTTCCTCCCGCATCTATAAAATCTTGGTAATCAACAACCTCGGCGCGGATAAACCCTTTCTGGATTGCCGAATGAATGCAACCGGAGGCTTCCCAGGCATTCGCTCCTTTTTTTATCACCCAGGCGCGGGCCTCCTTTTCCCCTGCTGTAAAAAAACAGATATAGCCTAATCCGTAATAGACATCAAAAATAAACTTATTTTTATCCTCTACTCTTTGCTGCGGCGTAAAGTAAAGCGGCTTTACTGTAAGTAGAGAGTATGCAGAGACTATTTTTTTTTCTTCCTCATTCAGCTCTAATTGAGAAAGCAAACCTTCTTTCTCAAGGTGCTGTTTAAAACGATCCAGCACATCCTTCTCTATTCCCTGGGCACCGCGGGTAAGCCGCAGTTCCACAAATTCAAGATCAGATAAGACCAACTCCAGCCTTGCGGCTTCGGAGGCAACGATACCATCTGCTTCCTTTAGTTTGTCCTGCTCGGTTATAATCTCTACCTGAAGATAAGTCTTTTTGGCAGATTTGGATAGTTTCTCTAAAGCATCTAAACGGCTATCGCCTATGTTCACCTTGCCCGGGTCAATACCTTCTATACCTACAATTCCTATTTTCATGGTTTTTATATAAACGCTTTAATTAGTACTCTACCCCTTGTTCTACTCTTTTTTGTGAAACGATGGAAAATATCTCACTATCAACTAGGTAATTATATATCCAATACCTTATTATATCAATGATATTATAGGTTTAAAGAAACAGTCAAACACTCTCGCTCGCCACTTTCCTATTATGGCTTTTTAGAAAATCTGTTAGCAAACCTTAAATCTGCTCCAAATTGTGGCTGTTTTTTGCATAAATGAATATAAATACATACAAATTGGTATAAAAAGAAAGACTTACTCTAATATGGTAGGAATTTTAAATCTAATATATGTCTGATTGGCTAAATTTTTAGGAAATTCGAGCACGGTGATTACTCCTTCATCTTCCATCTTCCTGAATAAAACCTCTAAGGCGTAAGGAGTATGGTTGGGCATTTCTTCCAAAGGTGCTGTTTCAACGTAAACAATACCCTTTTCTCTTGCTGTTTGGTTAAAATATTTAAGCAACTTTTCAACTAACCTACTTTTTGAGTCTATTGGAATTCCCTCTACAGAAATTGTTGCAACTGTGATACTCTCATCTTCCGACAATATCAGAGAAATTCCGGCATTAAAAATACGCAACTCCCAGGAATGTATGGCTCTAAAACGAATTGTCCTTGCATCTTCCTGAAACCTAAAAACTGAATATTTAACGCCTGAGGCATCTTCAAAAATTTCCAGGACTTCTATCTTATTAAATTGCACCCTCCTCGCATTTGCAAAGTTGGGTAGAAATAAACTAATCGCTATCAAAATTAAGAATGTGTTTTTATTCTTCACTATTAGCAGATCGCATTATTCCCAGATTAGGTATTGCTTGCATAAAATTAAAACAATCGCCAGCATTATGCTTCTAAAATTTAACTTCATAACTCTCCTCTTCTATATTAAATCATAGTGACCAATAAAGAGTTGACTGATCAATTTTATATAATGAATTAGCAGGAAAATAAACTTGTTCATTTTGAGTAAAACTAGCTCTGCCTCTAATGACTCGTTTTATCTTTTCCTTCACTCTCCTTGCATCTGCAGGACAAGGAAACAAAATAGCCCCCACTATAAATAGAATAATCCCTTTGGTCTTTAGATTTACCATATTTTGTACCAATTTCCCTCTTTATAAAGTATGCCATATATAGAGTACTATTCAAATTGGGGTAAAAAAATAGATATTTTAGTAAGGTACTTGATTACTACTCAAGTACACTAGGCTATTTCCTCGCAATGGTGAGCAAGCAAACGTAGTGAGCGCGTCGAATCATGTCCTATTTGTCCGATCATTTCTGGTCCGAAATGACGTAACTATCTTAAAAATAAAGCGTTATTACTTGTCCATATCTTCAGCGCGGACAATGCCTGATAAAACTCTACATAATCCATTCAGTCGTTAATATAATCTACTTTCAAAATTAATTACAATGATATACAATATTGTCACATTCTTAAACGTCAAGGAGATAAATATAATGGGACCAGCTTCCAAAAGAATTCCCCAGGAGATAATAAAAAAATC
>CAZAPE010000010.1:0-24478 GCA_964487065.1 uncultured Planctomycetia bacterium
AAAACCGGACATTTTTGCTTTGCTAGAAATAGGACATTTTTGCCTTGCAATAACAGTCTTTAAATAAACACTTGATTTTTCGCGCAGAAATTTATAATATTATACTATGAATAAAAAGCTGAATTTTATTTTACTCTCGTTTCTTCTGGTTTCCTGTACTTATCAAGAGCAAATTGAGGAAGCGAGCAAGGAAGAGCCGATTTTTATGCTCCAAGATTTGGAAGGCGAAAGCTTCAGAGGCGATATCTGGGAGAATTCCCCGGATAACAAAGTTACTTTTAGCGGCGCTAAAAATAGTTTAGTCGCTGCTAATGAATCGGGGAGCTCTCTTGCTATTGATTATAATTTTAGCCGTGGCAACGATCTGGTTGGAGGCATGTGGCTTGATGTTGCGCAGTATGACCTGAGTAACTATAAATATTTTGGTTTCTGGATAAAAGGAGAGGAGAGCCTGGGTTATTCTTCTATTGTTGGGGTGACTTTTGAGGATAATAAAGCTAAGGCAGCTACAAAAATGATAGCCAATGTGAGCACAGAATGGCAGAAAATAGAGATTCCTATAGAGCAGCTTGAAGGGATAGATCTCTCCAAAGTGGTAGAGGTAAATATAACCATAGATAAGCGCTTTGCAACTAAAAAAGCAGGCCGTATATATATAGATAGCATTTTTTTGCGCTAATTTGCTTTTACTATAAATATATGGTATAAATATACCAAGATGAAAAGAACAGGCATTATAAAATGTTTTATAATAATATTGGCAGTGACCTTGGTAATGCCAATTTGCTCTGTTTTTGCTGTTGAATCCGGAACATCGGAAGCGCCTCTAAGCCTGGAAGAGTTTGGTTCTATAGCAGAAATCTACAAAGCCCTTTCTCCTGAACTTTCCTTTGAAGAGTATCTGGATAGAGAGGAATATGCTCACGGGATGATTATTAAGAGAAAGACTGGCGAAGATGCTCAAAAGAGTTATCAAAGCCTGCGCTCAGCGCTGCAGATATTATCCTATGTAAGAGAGAGGTTTAGGGAGATAGAGAGAATGCGCGCTGAGATATTCTCAAAACCCATAAAATCAGCAACGCCCGGCAAATCGGTAGGAAAGGATGGTTCAGTTACCTACTCTGGAACTAATATAAAAATCGCAAAGTATATTCTGAAAAAATACTCCGATAAATATCCTGATGTTAGTGCCGAAGATTTAAACGAAATAGAGGCCAAGATAGATGGAACGCTTGGCAAAGGGGCGCACAAAGGGTTCTCTATAACCTTTGATATGGAAAGCAAGGATAAGCTTGATAATGCAGTGAAGATTCCTATCCAGGTTGCTTTAAGAGATGAAAATACGCATTTCTTAAATTGGAGCTTTTCAAAATCATATGCCCCCAAATTTGCGCAGGATGAAAATAACCCCGAAGATATGTTTATCTACTATGAGCCGAGTTACAATTTTGTAAAATATCTGGAATGCTCCGGCGACTGGTGGGGCTTCAATTCCAAAGATACAAACGCATTCGGGTGGGCGTCTAAAACATACCAAGAGATAAGAGATTCCAGAACAGGTATGGTAAAACAGATAGAGCAGGAAGTTCTGGCCATGGATTATACCTTCAGAGAGGCCAAGGCATATAGCCGCAAAATAACCGATTGTAACAGTGATGGCAGTATTCGCAATAGCTATGAGCAGAATACGAGAATCCTTGAATTTCAGCCAACCGAAGATGATGATGGCGTAGTCAGCTATCTGCCCAAAGCCATGGAGACAGTTCAATTCAACGATAGCACTGCTCCGAACCGCGAAACCACTTTTTACAGCTTTTACAGCTATGATGAATATGACAGAACAGACAAGGCGCTTACGGTTGCCTACATAAAAGATTCTGACAGCGAATATTTTACAATGAGTTATAATAATACCCTGGAATACGATCCCCTCACAGGCCTTTCAGCGCTGGACTCTTTATCAGGAGATATTATACCGGGTGTGTCCGTAACTCCTGGAGAAGCATTAAGATATGGAGAAACAGTCTGGCAGGCCTTGAATGATGTTGATATTCAGAGCAGTTTTACTTTAAACAGTGAAGTTGAGGTGAAAAATATGCTCTGGGCTTGTTTTGATATAGCAACCCAAGTTCTGCAGAGCGGATTCAATTATGATGCAGCTAAATTAAATGCTTTAGCTAAGCATAGAGATGCAGGCCAAAGCAGGCTTATTGAGCTTGCAACTCAAGCATTATCAAATGGCCAGGTTACCGCAGCGGAGTCAGAGTCAATAGAGGAGCAGATTAGAGAGCTTTCCCAGATATACGGCAACAAGCTGAGCCTTCCTACCCTATGAGAGAAACGCTTATCTTTGCCGGCGTGGCCCTTTTATTAAATACCCCTTTGTTGTTTGCACAAAACGGAGCGCCTGCTTCTGCCTGGGATTATAGCCTTGGCTCTAAAGAGAAGTTTGGGAAGCCGATGTCTGATTATACAACCCCTTTAGAAAAAATTGAGAAGACGGGCTCTTCAGCATACATTTTTTATGATATTACCGCAGTTGATACAGGGTTTCCAGAATCTCCCCTAGGACAGGACTATTATCAATATATACTGCCAGAGGCAGTTTTTGGGCTTGAGACAATAAAGATTGATATTATTACGCCTAAAGTAGAAAAATCCCTGGCGGTTCTTACAACAGAGCAGTTAGCCGGGGAACTTGAAATAGCATTGCCTATAATAGTAAAAAATGCCTTGAAGCAAAAAAGCGAGGAAGCGGCCTTGGCGCAGGAACAAAAATACCTTTTGCGGGTAAAACCGCAAGATCAAGAAGCAATACCTGTATCTGAAGCTGAAACACCAGCAGCAACAGATAGTGCAAATAGAACTTCCCCCGCAGAAACCGAAGTTGACATCCTGGTTAATGTAATTTTTGGTCAGGGTGTGGTTGTAAAAATCCCTCCCTTAAAGGATCCGCAAGAAAAAGAGCGTTTAATGCAGGCCCTTGAGAAGATTGCCGAAATACTTGTAAGGCAGGAAGAGCTTCTAAGGGTCGAAGAACAATCCGAATAGATCGAATTTCGCGATTGCAAAATTCACTCCGAGAAGCTGCGTAATTATCAGGGTAAATCCTACCGGAAATATTTTTCACTTGACATAACTCTCAATTTCTGAGAAATTTACTATGATACGGTTATGATATGGTTAGAATAAAAATGCCAGAAAAAAAGAGTTTAAAAATGCCTACCGTATCATCAATGATACTGTTAGCATTAACCGTATCACTTATCCAAATACAACCATCTCATGCCGATGATACGGTTATACTCAAAGATGTTAAAAAGGAATTTGTAGCCTCCAAATTAGCGCTCACAATAAGTTTTGATAAAAGCCCACTATACCATGTTTATCGCATCAAGAATAACGAGGCACTGTTTATTGATCTCATAGGAAGTAATATCGTCTGCCTTGAGCCGCTGCGCCGGGAACTAAATTTAGCGGGAATAAAAACATATGAAATTATGTTTTATCCCGGCTATGAACCAAAAGACAACAAGGCCGGCATAGTTGACGGAGTTGTTATCTACCTTAGTATGAACACAGAGTATACAGTAATTAGTGATGCAAATACTGTTCAAATAATATTCCCGGGCATGAAAGAGGCAGGCATAAGTCAATCCGCAAGTGATGTGCAGCTTCCGGAGTCGTTTAGTTTTACTCCCGAAAAACAGACGCCGCCGCTTGATGAGGAAACTCAGCAGGAGGCCATTCTGGGCTGGAGGAAATGGATTGGATTAGGGATAGAAAACCATCGGCCTTTGCATATTGCAAAAGAGCAGTATGAATTGGCGCAGCTTAAATTACGTGAGTCCCGCAGACAGCTGTTCCCTACCGCAGTAATCAGAGTTATTGATACAGAAGGAAAAACAGTCGGGGATGTAGGTATTTTTTCAAAATCCGCCGAGCTTGAATTTGAGCAGCCTCTCTCTTACGGCGGGGAGTTGCGCTATAAAATCGAGCAGGCAGATATAAATATGGAACTTGCGCTTTTAGAATATCAGAGGCTGTCATCGGATTTTGCGCTGGAGCTGAAAAGAAATTATTACAATGTTATTTTAAACAGAATGAACTGGGATACTTTTAACAAGTTGCTTTCCGAGGCAAATAAGATTATGACGCTTGGAGAGCTTCTCTATCAAAAAGGGCTTATTACCGAGCTTGAATATAAACAGATGCAGTCCTCGTACGAGCAGATTAAGTTTCTTTTTGTTTCGACTCAGAAAGAGCTTTCGCTGGCCGAACTTTCATTCCGGCAAACTTTAAACATTTCCCAAGATGCGAATGTTGAATTTGCGAACTGGCTGCCTTTTGAAAAAGTGAATATAGATTTTGACAGCGCTCTTAAAATAGCGCAGACAAGGAGAGCCGAATTGAGGATTCGCCAGCTCATAACACAGTTTAATAATCTCAATGAACAGATTGCAAAGTCGAAAGATAGATTCAGGATAAGCTTAACAGGCAAGGTCGGCACTTTAGCAGAAGACAATGAAGGCGAAGAAGAAATTTTTAGAGACAGCTGGTACGTAGGCTTAAAGGTTTCAAGGCCTCTGGGCAGCAGCACGATAAATACATCGCTAACAAAACAAACTACACCTGTGGGTTCTTTCCGTCTCGGAGATGAGACCGAAACTTTTACCAGATCAATGGAAGTAAATCTAGTAGACCGTCTAAGCGTGATTTCAGATGAAAAAACAGCGCGCGTTGAATTTCTTAAAGCAATAAGCGAAGAAATTGAAACCGAGGAAACTATTGTATCTGAAGCAGAAAAGGCTTATGCAAATTATATCTCATCACTCTTTCAAATAGAGACATCACTTAAAAAATTAGAATTTCAGTCCCGCAGATTGACAGTGACAGAAGGCAAGATGAAAGTAGAAGAAGCAAGTATTACTGAGCTTTTGCAAGCCTATCTGGATTATTCTAACGAGGAGGTTAACTACAGCAGAGCGCTGGTTGGTTACTATATTGCTTTAAGCAGTTTATCAAGAGTTTGTGCCGTAGATAGTTATCTGAGCCTGGCAACGGAAAAGCCGGTTATTCTTGCCTGGGAGAATTTCAGCCAGAGGCAGTCTCTAAGGGCGAGCTATACGCCTTTCGCTTTGCCGGAGTTTAAAAAAGAGGCCCGTCAGGCAATACCAACTGGCGTAGAGGGAAGAGTTATAGGAGTAAATAATAAATACAGCATGGCAGTGCTGAATATTGGCAGAGATAAAGGATTGGGCCCGGAGAGCAAAGTAATGGTTTACCGCGAGGGAAACGAATATGCCCTGCTTGTTCCTGCAAGGATAGAAAAAGAGACAGCGGTCTGTTATTTGGAGGAGGGTAGCGGCGAAAAATTTAAGGGGTTAAGAATCGGAGATAAAGTGGAGATATTAAGATGAAAAACAAAACGGGATCAATAATTTCCGGGAACAAAAAATTTTTTACGCCGCGATCAGCAGCGGTAATTTTAATTAATATTTTTGTAGTGCTGCTTCTTTTTTACGGGATAAGAAAGTTGTTTCTTACCTCAGAAGGCCAGCGCGCCATGACGCAGGCAAAAGAGAGCGTTAAAAAGGAGGCGCCGATTCAAAAGGTGCCGCAGGAAGGTGAGGCTGATACGGCAAAAAAAGAAGATTTACTTCCTTTGATGCCCAAAACAGAGGATTCCATCCCTATAAAAGCTTATAAGGTTGCAACGATAGATTATAGCGATGAACTGCCCAGCGTTGGCAGCGTTAAAAATATTCCCGCAATAGACCTAAAGTATGAAATAAACGGCGTTATTAATACTCTTTCAGTTAAAGAAGCAGATATAGTAAAAAAGGGAGATGTCCTGGTTTCGTTAGACGATAAAGATATTAACCTCGAAATCGGATGGTCGCAGGCAAAGTTGAATTCAGCAGAGGCGGAACACAAAGCGATGCTGAAACGCTACAGTGTTATTAAAAAACTTTACGAAACAGGGGCAATTATTAAAGACCGGCTTGATCAGGCGCAAGCGGAGGTTGATGTCGCTAAGGCAAAGATAGAAATTAGCAGGAAAGAGTTAGAGCTTAGCCAGAATAAGCGCGAGAAGATTTTTCTGAAAGCGCCTGCGGCCGGGATTATAGGCAAGAAAGAAAAAAATGTTGGCGAATTTATAACGCCTAACGATATTATCTTGACTCTCATTGACCCGGATAATGTTTTTGTAGAAGTGGGTATTATTGAAAGAGATGCCTTTAAAATTAAATCCGGGCAGAAGGTGAAAATAAATGTAGATACTTATCCTACAAGAGTATTTTTCGGGTACATAGAGACTGTTTTTCCCGAAATAGACGAGAGGACCCGTACCGTAAATGTGCGGATACGAGTTTTAGACCCCGGCAAGCTGCTTAAACCAGGAATGTTTGCCAGGGCTGACATAGCTGTTTTCACAAAAAGAGAGGCGATTGTTGTCCCGAGCTCATCGGTATCAATACAGCAAGGGGCATATTATGCTGCAGTAGCAAAAGAAGACAAGGTGGATTATCAGCAGGTTTCAGTAGAGTATATCACTACCGATTATGCAGTTATAAAAAAAGGCATAGAGGTTGGCGACTTAATTGTGGTTGAGACGCCCGGCATGAAAAAACTTGCCCCGGGCACAGGAATAAAGATTATAGAGATTCAGGAAAAGCTATTCTAAAATGCACCTGCCAGAATTTTCTATCAGAAGGCCGGTAACTATAACGATGTTTTATCTGGGAATAATTCTTCTCGGAGTTATTTCCTGGACGCGGTTACCGCAGGAATTATACCCTTCAATATCTTATCCGCAGATTACAGTTGTAACAACATATGAAAATGCTTCACCGGAAGAGATAGAGACCCTGATAACAAAGATAATAGAAGAGGCTGTTGGAACAGTAAACGGCCTTAAAGGCATCTCATCTATTTCAAAAGAAGGCCTTTCTCTTATAATTCTTGATTTTGACTGGGGTACTAATATGGATTTTGCTTCACTCGGTGTAAGAGAAAAAATAGATTTAGTCAAAGAGAGACTTCCTTTAGGAGCCGAAGACCCTATCGTTATGAAGTTTAATCCTTTTGAGATCCCGATACTTATACTTTCAGTAAAGGGAGGTATATCCTCGCGTGAGCTTAGAGAGCTCTGTCGTAAGGAAATCAAAGACGAAGTAGAGAAGATTGACGGCGTTGCTTCTGCGGGGATATCCGGCGGCAGGGAGCGTGAGATACTTGTTGATTTAGATCAAGGCAAGCTTTATGCCAGCAGGATACCTATACTAAAGGTAGCTGAGGCGATAAAACAGACGAATTTTACCTTCCCGGCAGGCACGATTAAAGAGACGTTCTACGAATATTTAATCCGCACCATGGGCGAGTTTGAGGCTGTGAAAGAGATTCAAGATGTGGTTGTGGATGTGCAGGAGGTAGACCCGCCTCAAACGCAGTATGAAGCATATATAAGACAAGCCAAAGGCATAACATCCGATAAAAGAATAATCCACGTTAAAGACCTCGGAGAAGTATATGATTCACTTAAGGATTTGACAAACATATCCCGCTATAACGGTCAAGAGAATATATCTATCCGGATTCAAAGACAAGCCGGCGCTAATATCATACAGGTGGTTAAAGAGGTAAAGAAGCGTTTGCTTGACATAAAAGAACGCTTAAAAGACAGAGCCGAGATTGAAATAGTATATGACCAGTCGAATTTTATACATGATTCTATACAGGGAGTAAAAGATGCGGCTATTCAGGGAGGAATTTTAGCATTTATAGTGCTGTTCTTTTTCCTTATAAATTTCTTTAACTCACTGGTTGTTACTTTATCAATACCTATTTCAATAATGCTTGCTTTCAGTCTTATGTATTTTCGCGGGCTTTCGGTCAACATAATGTCCCTTGGCGGCCTTGCTCTTGGAGTAGGAATGCTGGTCGATAATGCTATTGTTGTTGTGGAAAATATATTCCGGCATAAACAGACAGACGGGGATTTATCGGGCTCGGTATCTCAAGGAGCCAGCGAAGTTGCGGTTGCAATTTTAGCATCCACACTTACAACAATAGCTGTTTTCCTGCCGCTTATTTTTGTTAAAGGAGTCGCAGGGCAGCTTTTTAAAGAGCTTGCCTTTACAGTAACATTTTCTCTTCTGGCATCTTTGATTGTAGCTCTTACTTTGATACCGGTAGCGATATGGTTTATCTCCAGCCTTTTTAAAAAGAAAAGGACAACCGGACTAAGAAGGGCAGAGAGCGGTCCGAAAGAATGGGCTTGGATGCGCGGTTTACAGTTTATTTATATTAAATCTTTAGAGGGGTTTTTGAGATTTAAAAACATCGGGCTCTCTTTAATTGTGATTTTGACGCTAGGTTGTTTCTATATGCTGGGGAAGGTGGATAAAGAGTTGATGCCGAAAGTAGATCAGCGAGAGTTTATAATAAAACTCGATATGCCCACAGGCACAAGGATAGAGATAACAGATTCTGTTGTTAAGAAAATAGAAAAAACTCTGCTGACTTTCCCGGATATAGATGGAGTAAACGTAACAATAGGCTCATCGCGGGAAAAGGATTATGGCGGCGTGGTCGAAACTCTGGGTTCGCATCAGGCGCAGATAGTGGCTAATCTTAAAAAAATGGCCAAAAACGATATTGCATACAGGAGAAGTCAGGATGTAATACAGCAATTGCAGAGAGACTTAGTAGGCGTTGATCTTGAAGGTGTGCAGTTGGAATATATTTTGCAGGAAACTATTTTCAAAGCCGCTTTGCAGGGCGGTAAGCCTGTAAACATTGAGATTAAAGGCAGGGATCTTGATATCTTGAGGTCACTTTCAGATGAGATAATAATAAAACTTGAAAATGTTCCCGGCCTCTACGATGTTAAAAGCGATCTTATGCCGCCGCAGCCGGAGATAAAAGTAAATATTAATAAAGAGAAAGCAGCGCTATACAATCTTTCAGTGAACAGTATCTCTCTTTCTGCCCAGGCTGCAATTAAAGGTTATGTTGCTTCTAAATATAAGGAAGAAGGAAGAGAATACGATATCCGTACCCGTCTCAGGGAAGAAGACCGCGAGAGTTTGGCCAAAATCAGGAATGTTTTTATTCATTCACCTCTTGGCATAGAGGTGCCGCTGGCAGATGTTGCTTATCTGACAAGAGGAATAGGGCCAAGCCAGATTGAGCGTCTGGATCAGGAGAGAACAGTGATAGTGTCGGCTAATATTTATAAAAGAGCATTTAGTGAAATTATTAAAGATATAGAAAAGATTATAGATCAGATGCATATATCTAAAGACTATGTCGTAAGAATGAGCGGTGAACGCAAAGAGATGGAGGAGTCTTTTAAGAGTTTGTTTTTTGCGCTTATACTCTCTATTACTCTTGTGTATATGATTATGGCTGCGCAATTTGAATCTCTCTGGCAGCCTTTTGTTATTATGTTTACGGTGCCGCTGTCTATTGTTGGTGTTAGCTTCGCCTTGCTGGCAACCGGCACGACTTTAAATGTAGTTGTATTTTTGGGCATGATTATGCTGGGAGGTATAGTTGTTAATAATGGAATTGTTCTCGTGGATAGAATAAATAAGCTGCAAGACGAAGGGAGTAACGCCTACGATGCGGTTTTTGAGGCCTGCAAGAACAGGTTGCGGCCGATATTAATGACAGCTCTCACGACGACTCTTGGCTTGATTCCTTTAGCCCTTGGCATCGGAGAAGGAGCAGAGCTGCGGGCTCCTATGGCAATAGCTGTTATAGGAGGGCTCTCCTCTTCAACATTCCTGACTCTCTTTGTAGTTCCTGCATTGTTTCTTATCGTATCCGGCATCACAGAGCGGAGGCTGTCCTCAAAGAAGGCAAAAACAGAATCTCTATCCAAGATAAAAGAAGAGAAACCCAAAGAGGGCAGCTCTAAAATTAGCGAAGAAAAAATAAAAGAAGAACCCCAAGCGCCTATACTTGCGCCGCAGCCTTATATAAAGGAAGAAAAGGAGTTTTTACCTGTTCAGCCTGCGGCTGGCGAGCTTGGTTTAAATGAAAGACAGAAAAAAGCAATAGAATATTTAAAAAGAGAGAAAAAAATCACCCGTCGTGAATATATGGATTTCGTCAAAGTATCTGTTGCAACTGCAGCAAGGGACCTTGGGGAATTGCAGAAAAGGGGTCTTATAATAACCCGGGGCCCGAGCGGGCCCGGCAGGTGGTATGAATTAAAACCAAGATAAAATCAGTATATGAATTTATCAAGTTTTGCGATTAAACGACCCATAGCAATGACAATGGTTTTTGTAGGCATTGTCCTTATAGGCTATATTGCTTTAATGCGGCTGCCTGTTGAGCTGATGCCGAATTATAGCTACGATACCATAAGCATCATTATACGGATTAGAGGTGGCATTCCGTCTCCGGATGTTGAACGCTTAGTCACAAAACCGGTGGAAGAGGCGGTTAGTGATGTAAGCAAACTGAAAGAGTTATTATCTATCTCTGAAGAGGGCGAATCAAGGGTTATACTTAGATTTGAGCCCGGGACAAATATGGATTTTGCCTCGCTTGAGGTGCGCGAGAAGTTCGGCCGCGTAAAGGACAGATTGCCCAAAGAGATTGAAAAACCGGTTATTGCGCGCTACCAGCAAAACGATGCTCCGATAGTCATTCTGGCGGTCACCGGCGAGAAGTATACCCCTGAGATGCTCAGAAGGATAGTTGATGAACAGGTTAAATCCCGTATTCAGAGAATAGAAGGCGTTGCTAATGTGGAGATTGCCGGCGGCCGCGAGAGGAAAATTTTGGTTGAAACCAGCGAGCGGACATTGCGGGCGTATAATATCTCTCTTGGTCAGCTGATCAATACCGTCGGGGCGAACAATCTGGACCTTTTAGTCGGCGACCTGGCGGGAACAAGATTAGAATATCTTATCAGAATATTAGGGCAGTTCAGGACTTTAGAAGACATAAAAAATCTCGGGGTAACTGTTACCCCGCAGGGGTCGATTATTAAACTTAAAGACGTTGCCCAAATTAAAGACTCATTTCTTGACCCCGTAGATTTAGCCAGAGTGGATGCCCGTCCGGTGGTTTCTATTTATGTGCAGAAAGAATCAACAGCAAATACTATAAAAGTAAATAGGGATATCGAAGAGGAGATGGTAAAGATAAGGAATATCATCCCCCAAGATATAATAATAAAGCCTACCTATCAGCAGGCGGAATACGTGCAGGAGGCCATAGATACAGTGCGCAAATCATTGATTTTGGGTGGCGCCTTGGCGGTGATTGTATTGCTTGTGTTTTTACACGATGTCCCGCCGACTTTCATTATAGCGCTTTCAATACCGCTTTCGGTTATGGCGACTTTTACAATTATGTTCCTGCAGGGGCTGACGCTTAACGTGATGACTCTTTCGGGGCTTGCGCTTGGGATAGGAATGCTTGTCGATTCCTCAATAGTCGTTCTAGAGAATATTTTCAAAAAGAAAGAGCGTGGTTTAGGTAAAAGCCTGGCTGCGCTTAACGGAAGTCAGGAGGTTAGCCTCGCAATTGTGGCTTCGACAATAACATCTGTTGTGGCATTTTTGCCGATTGTATTTGTGGGCAAGCAGATTCGCATTCTTTACAGCGGTCTTGCCTTGACAGTGGTTTATTCGCTTCTGGCCTCTCTTTTTGTTGCGCTTTCTCTTGTCCCGATGGCGGCCTCTATGGTTGAATTCGGGAAGGGAATACCATTTTTAAATAAAAATAAAATAAACGCCAAAAAGAAACGGATTTACAGAAAATTACTGGCTGTATTTTTGCGGCTGCGCTACCAGTTTATAATAGTAATGGCTGCAATTTTTATACTGGTAATTCCAATGAGCAAAGAGATTGGTATGGAATTTATCGGGATGACGGAGATGAATAAATTTACCGTTCACGTAGAATTGCCTACCGGCGCGCGCCTTGAGATGTCCGATAAAGCTGTGGCGATGGTGGAGAATATTTTACGGGAAGTGCCCGAGGTAAAAACAGTATCATCGCGTATTGAGAGATGGTCATCCAAAGTATATGTAAAGCTTAAATCGCTCTCTTATCGCGGCCGGGCGACAAACGACATAATAGATGCTTTACGCGCCAGGATGGATGAGATTGAGAAGCATTTCGATGCTTTTATTTATTTTGAGCTTCCTCAGGAGGTCGGGACTAACGAAATATTTGTCGATATTAATGGGTATGATTATGATGTCTTAAAGCAAATCGCTATTGCTATGGCCCAGAAGTTAACCCAGGTAAAAGGACTTATGGATCAGAAGATAAGAATGCGCGAGGGGCGCCCTGAGATACGCATAATAATAGATCAGGACAAAGCAAGCATTTACGGTCTTACCATACAGGATATTGCATACCAGCTGCACGGAAAGATCAGGGGTTTAAGGTCGAGCTATTTTCATACTCAGACCAAAGAGGTTGAGATTGTTGTGCGCCTGGAGGAAGAGTCGCGCGGAAGCTTCAAGGATTTAAAAAATCTTACTTTTGTAAATAAAGAGGGGATGCAGGTTCCATTAAATCAGATTGCCGAGATGAAGTTCGATATCGCGCCAAGTGAGATTTGGCATAAAAATAAATCCCGCATGGTTCAGGTAAGTTCCAATCGCGGCAAGTTGGCTTTAAATACGGCTATTGATGAGGCCAAGAAGGTATTGGCTGACTTCGAAATGCCGAAGGATTATTCTTTCCGCTTCAGCGGCGACTATGAGTTGATGATAGAGAATCAAAAACAGTTAAAGTTTGCGGTTCTTATGGCTATGTTCCTGATATTTCTTGTTCTGGCATCGCTTTTTGAATCTTACAGCCAGCCGTTTATTATAATGACGACGGTTCCTTTAGCGGCAATAGGAGTTATACCGACATTGCATTATACAAATACCTCAATCAATATCGGCGCACTTATGGGAATGCTTATGCTCGGAGGGATAGTTGTTAATAACGCAATTGTTATGGTTGACCATATAAATCTTTTGAGAAAGGAAGGCCTCAGCTTGAGAAAGGCAGTTATTGCCGGAGCAGAAGATAGAGTGCGCCCTATAATGATGACTTCTTTAACTACCATATGCAGTTTAGTGCCTATGGCAATAGATAAAAGCGAGGCTGCGAACCTCTGGTCGCCCCTTGCAAAGACTGTCATAGGGGGGATGTCGGTTTCAACGGTTTTGACTCTTTTAGTTATCCCCTGTGTATATATAATAATAGAGGATATGAAATTTATATTTTTAAAATTAACAGAGATTCTAAGGTTGGTAAAAATTTGAAATGACAAGCTACGCAAGAACCGTAATTAATTCAGTTCTGGGTATAATATTAAGCCTCTCGTTGATATCGGCTTTTTGGCTCGGGAGTGAGAATAGAAGAATGTATGCCCATTATGCAAAAGAACGCATGCTCTGGCATCAGAAAAACCGTGAACTTGAGTTTGAGGTTGATAAATTTACCTCAGAGCTTGAGATATTGCGCCAGAAGATGGATGGGCATAATGTTCAGCTGTCAAAAGTCGAGGAAGAGAAGCTTATTTCCCGGGAGCGCGTTAAGGAGCTTGCTGATGAGAATAAAAAGCTGCGCGATGAGGTCGCTCGCCTAAGCCGCGAGAGAGAAAACATAGGAGCTGATTCAAAAGGGCGTCAAACAGCGGTGGGTGAGAATAGCGGGGACGCTTTCTGGTCAAATCTTTTAAGAGAAAAGGTCGGCCTTGAGCTAAGGCTTGGCAGTATGGAAAGATTGCTTAACAAAAAAGATTCAGAAATTGCCAGCTTTGGGGAGGAGAAGCAGAGATTAAATCAGAGTATGGATGAACTTTTAAATAAGAAAATGGATCTTGAAGGAAGGATTGAGGAGATAAAAAGGATAGTGGCATCCTTAAGCGATTCGCTCGAGCAGGAGAAAAACGAGAAGCTTAGTTACGCTAAGAAGATTAAAGAGATGGAAGATAAAGAAAGCCAGTTGCGACTAAAGCTTGATGAAACGGATTCGGCAAAAGTTGGACTTGAGAAAAAAATCCGTGACTTAGAGGCGGATATGAAGCAGAAGGAGGAAGCGAAGCAGAAGTTTCAGGAGAGGTTGGGCCATATAAATCGGATTTTGGAAGACGAAATGCTTCAAGTTACACAACTTAAACAGGATCTTGAGACGGCATTGCAAAAAATAAAGAATCTTAGCTACGCTGCTGAGTCTCCGGCTGTGGAATTGCCTGCGATTGAGATAACAGATTCGGCTCTAAAAGGAAGGATCGTCAGCATTAATCTAAAAGAGAATTTTGTTGTTATAGATATCGGCAGAAGAGATGGGGCGAGCAAAGGTCAGGAACTATCTGTTTACAGAGGCAATGAGTTAATTGCAAAGTTACAAATAATTGAAGTTAGAGAAGTTACCGCAGCAGCCAAGATTTTAATCAGCCTGCCGCAGCAAATGCTGGCCGAGAACGACATTGTTTTAATCCCCTAAAAAATCGCTTATTATTCCCAGAAATATATTGACAAAAAAGAGAAAAGATTTTAAAATATATATAAAAGGCACTTATTAAGTTTATTATGAAGATTACAAAAATAATTTTAATCTTAAATCTATTTTCAATTTTAGGATGTGGAAAGAACGAGGCGCAGAAGGATATTTCTAAAATACGCTTTGCTTTTTGGGGCTCCCCGGAAGAGGTTGAGATTATAACTGTAACCATAAAAGAGTGGGAGAAGAAAAATCCAAATGTGGATGTGATTTTAGAGCACACTCCTTACGGCGGCTACATAAGTAAAATTCTGACTCGTATTGCCGGGGGAGATGCGCCGGATATCATTGCTGCAGAGGTGGGTCTGTTTACAAATTTTTGGTCTAAAGGAGTATTTTTAAATCTCTCGCCTTTTATTGATGTAGATAGTTCTTTTTCTACCCAGGATTATTTTCCTGAGATTGTAAACCATTTCAGCGTTGATGACCAAGTATATGGCATACCGCGTGATATAGCTCCTTTTGCATGCATATACTATAACAAAAGATTATTCGACGCAGCCGGGATTCCTTATCCTAACGATGACTGGAGCTGGGATGACCTTTTGGATGTCGCACAGAAACTTACCATTATAGATGAGGATGGAAAAGTAAAACGTTACGGTTTTTATACCTGGGCCTGGCAAAATTTTATACTTTCAAACGGCGGTGTGCTTGTGGATAACGTAAAAAATCCCCAGCGGCTTATGTTTGACTCTCCGGAATCTATGCAGGGTCTGAGTTTTTTTAGCGATTTGATTTTAAAATATAGAGTTTCGCCAACGCCGTCGGCCTTGATTAATATGGGCATGGGTGTTCAGATGATGTTTATGACCGAAAGGCTAGCGATGTTAGGTTCCGGTATCTGGGAGACGCCGGCGCTTAGAAAAATAGAGAGTTTTGACTGGGATGTTGTTATGTTTCCGAAAAACAGTTTCGGAATAAGAAAATTTGCAACCGGCGGAACCGCATATTGCATCCTTAAAGGTACGCAGAATCCCCAACTTGCTTGGGAGGTACTGAAAGCGTTGACCTCTAAAAAAGCAATGCAGGATTTAGCATCTATGGGTCTTGCTCAGCCGGCGATGATAGAAGTGGCCGCAGGCTCTTTATGGGCGCAGAATAACGAGAAGCCTTACAATAAAGGCATGCTTAACGAAGCAGTACAATATGTGGTTTTTCCTCCGTTCCATCCCAAGTGGAGAGAGGCTGAAGAGCTGTATGTTAAGCCAGCGCTGGATCTTATTTTTAACGGCACCAAGTCAATAGAAGAGGTTGTTCCTCATATGAATGCAGAAGGGACAAAACTTTTGAATGAATAACAAAAAGGAGGTGGGGAATGGTAGAATCTCTTGCTGAAATATTAACTGATCGCGAAAGAAAAAATTTCTCGATCCTGGATCTTATCCGCAGGAAAGGCCCGATTACGAGAACGGAAATATCCAAAGAGACAGAGCTTAATATTGTAACTGTTTCTAATTACGTCAATACATATATCCAGAAAGGGTTAGTTATGGAGGGAGGTTTGGATATTTCGACCGGAGGCAGAAGGCCTGTAGTTCTTGAGCTCAATCCTAAAGCGGCTTATATCATCGGAGTAGGCCTGGACCTTTTTAATATCATTGGCATACTATCCGACCTTAAGGCAAATGTTGTTCTTGAGGTTAAAAAGGCTCGGCCTCAGGGCGCAGAAAGTGTTTTGATAGAGAGACTTTCTGATGTTATTGAGGAGCTGATTCAAAAGTCTTCCTTGGATAAGGAAAAAATCAAAGGTATTGGAATCGGTATCCCAGGTATTGTAGACAGGCGTGGAGGCACGATTCGTTGGCCGCAACAGATGGGGAGCATTTATATTTCAACTTTGAAGAATATGCTCGAGCAGAAGTTCAATATTCCGGTATTTATAGAAAATGACGCAACAGTTGCAGCTTTTGGAGAGAGGGAGTTTGAGCTGGAGAGTGAGGTTACCAATCTTATCTTTATGTATTCGGGTGTTGGCTGTGGTATCGTTGTCAACGGGCAGATTTACGGCGGAGCTACCGGATGCGCCGGAGAGCTGGGGCTGCTTAATATTGGAGATGCTGAGAAGAAACAGTGGCAGGGCTTAGAGCGCTGGCAGGCAGATTTAGGTGTGAGCGAGAGGGCGCGTGAGGAGATAAAAAAAGGCGTTAAATCCAAGATGCAGGATATCTGCAAAGGCGACATCTCTAAAATTGATTTCAAATGCGTTGTTGAAGCCTCTCTTGAAGGCGATGAGCTGGCTATGAATCTTCTTAGAAAAGCAGGCGAAGAGCTTGGCATGCGCATTGCTTACTTGGTGCAGATATTGAATCCCGAAGTAGTAGTTATCGGCGGCGGCATTGAAAGAGCGGGGGCGGTTTTGTTAGATGCAATAAAGAAGGCTGTAAGGGAGAAAACTTTTGAAGAAATTGGCAACCAAGTGCGTATTGTTCCGACACAGCTCGGAGAAGACTCTGTGGCTTTAGGGGCTGTTAGTCTTGTGATTCAGCATATTTTCACCTATGTAATGGTATAGCTTTATAAACTTGACAACAAAAGACATATGTGGCATAAATTTAAAACGGCAATAAATCGAATAACACAAGGAGGTGGGATAATGAAGTTAGCAGTAGCTTTGATTGCAGGCTTATTACTTCTGGGATCCGTCTCTTTCGCAGAGGATGTTCTTGTGATAGCGGATTTTGATTCCGGAGTAAAACCTAACAATGTCAATGGCGATTTCGGAGCCTGGGATAAAGATCCCATGGATTTCTCTCAAACAGCTATTGAAAGTTTTAACAGCAGTGAAACAAGTAAAGGCGGCGGTTTTTGTTTAAGACTGGATTATGATGTAGATTCTCCTAATCCTGCCTATAACGGCCTCTGGGTTAAATTGAACAGTGCCAATGTCGCAGCTTTTTCCAAGCTGACTATGCTGGTAAAAGGCGATGCGAAAAGAGGCTTTTCACCTTTGTTTAAAGTAGAGATGAAGAACAATAAAGGTGAAGTCGGCAGATATTATGTAACCGGAATAACTGAGAAATGGCAGAAAATAGAGATTCCGCTGACGAAAGTAGCAGGGATTTCTGAATTTTCCAATATGGATGAGGTTGTAATGGTTTTTGAGGACTGGCGTTGCCCCGTAAAAGAAGGCACAGTCTACTTTGACGATATCCAGTTTGAAAAATAAGCACCCGCAGCAGAAATTATTAAACGCGGAGTAATTTATTCACTCCGCGTTTTCATAAAGGAGGTTTCTTGTTTAAGGGAAAGTCTTCTAAGGTAGGAATAGTCTTTATTCTTTTGACATCCTTGCTGGTTTTAGCTGTGCATAAACAGAAGATAGTTCAGAAGGAGAGAAAAAAGATAGAGGCTGCAAGAGAGGATTTCTTAAAAGACCTGGAGCCAATACCTGATTTAAAAGTCCCCGGCATCAAGCTTCTAAGCCATTTTAACGAAAATGAAAACAGGACCTCGCTGGGTGAATTCGGCTCCTGGGATAAAGCGCCTGAAGATTATAGCCAGACCTGCTATGATTCATTTACTCCTCTGGTTAAAAGGGGCGACAAGGGGTATTCCTTAAGGATAGATTATGATGTTGATTCAGAGAATTCAGCATTTAACGGAGTCTGGTTTAAGCTTAGCGGGGTTGATTTAAGCGATTATAAGTCGCTGGTTATGTGGGTTAAAGGCGACGAACAGCGCAAATATACCAAGCATTTCAAAGTAGAAGTAAAAAATTCTCTGGGCCAGAAAGGGGTTTATTACATTACGGATTTAACCAGCGATTGGAAGCAGTATATTATTCCGCTGGAAAAGCTTATGGGTCTTTCTGATTTTAGTCAGATGCAGGAATTGATCATTGTATTTGAAGACTGGCGTGTTACGGAGAAAGAAGGGACTATTTATATAGACGATGCCTATTTTACTAAAGGCGAAATTTTAAAAGAGCCGCTTTGTAATATCTATAAAACATTAAGAGAAAGAATTGCAAAGCCTGATATCTCAAAAATGTCTGATAAAGAGTTTTTAGAGCTTTTAGAGAGGAAGGCATTTGGATATTTCTGGCGCGAAACTAATCATGAGACGGGACTTACCAAAGATAAAGCCAGCAATTTTAAAGATGACAATCTGAAAGTAGCTTCGATTGCTGCAGTTGGTTTTGCACTGACAAGCTATTGTGTGGCGGCTGAAAAAGGGTGGATTTCCAGAGAAGAGGCGATGGAGCGAACGTTAAACACGCTTTTTTTCTTCCGCGATAAAATAGAAAATGTGCACGGGTTTTTCTACCATTTTGTAGGTATGGAAAACGGAGAGAGAGTCTGGGGTTGCGAACTTTCTTCTATAGATACGGCTTTATTTTTATCCGGAGCGTTATTTGCCGGAGAATATTTTGGCTGCAAAGTTAAAGAGCTGGCCCAGGAGATTTATGAGCGTATAGAATGGGATTGGATGCTTGGTGAAGGTGACACGCTTTCAATGGGCTGGACTCCTGAAAACGGATTTTTAACCGACCGCTGGAATAAATATGGAGAGCAGATGATCATGTATCTGCTTGCTATAGGCTCTCCCACCCATCCTATTCCGGTTTCGAGCTGGCATATTATAAGGAGGCCGATTTGGAGTTATGAAGGCTATGTCTGCCTCGCTTCGCCGCCGCTCTTTACGCATCAATATTCCCATCTTTGGGTGGATTTTCGCGGCAAACACGATGATTATGTGGATTATTTCAAATCCTCTGTTAATGCTACAAAGGCAAACAGGCAGTTTTGCATAAATAATAAGTTTAACTCTAAAAGTTTCAACGAGAATTCCTGGGGCCTGACAGCATGTGAATCTCCGGCCGGCTACCGCGCTTATGGCACGCCTCCGGGATATGCCAACTATGACGGAACAGTGGCATTTACCGCCGCGGGGGGGAGTATTCCTTTTGCGCCCAGGGAGTGTATCTCTGCTCTGCGCTGGATGTATGAACACCATAAAGAATACGTCTGGGGTAAATACGGATTTGTAGACAGCTTTAATATAGACAAGAGCTGGTATTCAAATAATGTTATCGGTATCGATCAAGGCCCGATACTCATTATGAGCGAAAATTATCTTTCCGGGTTTATCTGGAAATATTTTATGAAAAACCACGATATTAAAAGAGCAATGCAGGATGTTGGTTTTAAAGATGGGGATATGGAATTAGTAGCCGAGGAGCCGGCCCAGGTTCTAGCTCTTTACGGGAATAAAGAGTTCTGGTATAAACTAAGCCCCGAGAAACATTTAGAATACGGTTCTATAACAAAATACCCTCAAGATCTGGGATGTGATTACAAAGTCTCCTGGGATGAAGAGAATTTATATTTTCTGGTTAGAGTAGAAGACAATGAAATTATTGCTGACGAAGAGGCCATAAGTCTGCATAAAAAAGATTGCGTAGAAATATATATTGCCCCTTTTGACCAGACACTATACTGGGCAAATCCCTACCATTTTCAGCTCGGGTTTGCTCCTTCAGGGAAAGATGGAAAACCGGTGAAATATGCCTGGTTTCAAAAGCAGGATGTAGAAGGTATTAAATTAAAATCTAAATATCTCGCCAATGGCTATGAGCTTGAGATCTCAATACCATTTGCTGCTTTAAATATATGTGCGCCGGAAGAAGATATGGAAATACACTTCTCCCTTGCCGTGCATGATTTTGATCGCAAGGATACTACTAAAAACTGTAAATATAACCTCTATTTTGTGCCTTTCTATGAAGGCGGCTGCCAGGCTGGTTTTGATCTTGGCGTCTTAAAGCTGATCAGATAATAAAGCACAAGGCAAGATAAAGCTTTTGACAATTCTTAAAATTTTGCTATTCTTTATAGAATATTACAGTTAAAAAATCCCGATATTTATTAATATGGTAGCGATTAGCGTTATAGTGCTGACAAAGAACGAAGAAGAGAGGGTAGAGTCCTGCCTTAAATCTGTCTCCGGCTGGGCAGATGAGATAATTGTTGTTGATGATGAAAGTAGTGATGCAACGCGCGAGATAGCATCTAAGCTTGCAACAAAAATATTAGCCCGCAGGATGGATATCGAAGGCAGGCATAGAAACTGGGCCTATAGCCAAAGTTTGAATGACTGGATTTTAAGCCTTGATGCCGATGAGCATATGACTCCTGAGCTGAAAGAAGAGATAGAAGAGCTTCTTAAGAACCCCGGCAAAGCAGTAGCTTTTTCAATTCCGCGCAAAAATTTTATAGGCGCCTATTGGATTAAATACGGTGGCTGGTATCCAAGCCCGCAGCTTAAATTATTCAGAAAAGATAAATTCCGCTGGGAAGAGGCGCATGTGCACCCGAGGGCATTTGTAGATGGAGCCTGCGGCCATTTGAAGGCGGATATCCTGCACTATTCTTATCGCGATATCGGGGACTTTCTTAATAAGCAGAACCGCCAAACGACATTGGAAGTTGAGAAATGGATACAGCAGGGTAAAAAGATAAAGACCGCCAAGTTTCTCTGGCGCAGCATAGACAGATTTTTCCGCAGTTATATCAAGAAGAAAGGTTTCCGCGACGGATTCTATGGTTTTGTAGTCGCCTATTTCGCAGCTCTATATCAATTTTTAAGCCTTCTTAAATACCAGGAAATAAAGCGCAAGGTTTAAAATCAGGAGGTGAAAAATGGGTTTCTTATTTTTCCTTTTCTTGTTTGTTTTCTCTGCTCCCAGGCTTGAGGCTGTTTTTGAAAGGGCACCCGGGTTTATAGAAAGCGAAGCCAAATTTTTAGCCTTACATCCTTTTGACGATAATTCAATCTATGTTGCCGCAGAAGAAAAGCTATATAAAAAAGATCTCGACAGCTGGCGGCTTATTTACCAGCTAAAAGAGGGGAACATAAACTTCATTTATCCGGATCCCGGGGAATATGGTCTTGTTTTTTTAGCAACAGACAGCGGGCTTCTCTTGACGCGGGATGCGGAAAATTTTGAGCATATATTCAGAGACAGGGGCAGGGGCGCGCGCTGTTACCACGTTTTGCGTTTAGGAGAAAAAATATTTTTAGGTACCAGTAACGGCCTCTATCAGGGCGAGATGGATATTTTTGATTTTAAAAGGATAGAATCACTGCCTGAGGGAGTAGAAGTATATTGGGTTACTTTTTCAGCCCCATTTCTTTTTGTTGCCAGTAATCAAGGCGTTTTTAGAAGTAAGGATTTTAGGAATTTTGAGCGCACCTTTATTGTAACAAAAAGCAATGAGGCAATTTCTGAAGCAGATAGCAATAATGATATTAATGAGGAGGCGAGTCGTAATATTCCAAGAGTTATAGTTGTAGATACAAATGTGGCGCGAAGGATATATTTAGGAACCAGTAACGGAGTGTTTGTGTCTGATGATTATGGAGCCAATTTTAAAAAGAGATATCTTCAAGGGCTCCCTGATGTAGGGATTAATTGTATATTACAGGACAAAATTATCTCAGAGCCTATTTATATAGCCACAGAAGCGGGTCTTTTTAAAGCCTATCCCGATAGAAGGGTTGCTATGCAGGTATATGAAGGGTTGCCCGTGAATCGGGTCAATTATGTTGGTATCGATGCCAAGGGCAAGCTATACCTTGCTACGGGGGCGGGCGTTTTCATAGAGGGAGAAGACGGCAGAGAGTATATGGAGCGCAATTATCAGATGCTTTGTTCTCAAGAGCCCGACTACAGAGAGATACAGGAGGCAGCCCTTGAATATAATGAAGTAGAGCCGGAGAAGATAAGAGCCTGGCGCAAATCCTTAAAATACAGGGCGCTTCTGCCGCAGTTAAAGCTGGGATATGATAAGACGGTAACCACTGCGCTCGGCGCAACTTACGACAAGGTTCAGGTAGGTCCGCGGGATTGGAATATGGATATAACCTGGAACCTTGAAGACTTAATCTGGAACTCCTATCAGGATGACATTGACACCCGTTCGCGTTTAAATACTCAGCTCAGGCTGGATATTCTTGATGAAGTAAACAGGCTTTATTTTGAAAGGCGCCGCGTGAAACTTGAGCTTAGCGATGTAGTGCCTAAAAACACATCTGAATATATAAAAAAGATGATGTATTTAGAAGAGCTCACCGCTGCTCTTGATGCCTATACCGGCGGATACTTCTCAAAACGCTTAGAAGAATTACAATCCCAAACTCCCTAACATTATAAGATGGAGGAAATAAAATGAGGGCGGTTATACAAAGAGTCAGCCAAGCAAGTCTTAAGGTTAAGGACAAAGAGATTGCTTCTATTGCGCATGGTATTTTTATTCTTTTAGGTGTAGGCAATGGCGATAATGATAAGGATATTGTCTGGCTTGCGAATAAAATTATTAATTTAAGAATCTTTGAGGACGCCGAGGAAAAATTTAACCGTTCTCTTAGCGATGTTAAAGGGGATATACTTTTAGTTTCGCAGTTTACTCTTTTTGCTGACTGCAAGCGAGGCAGGAGGCCTTCTTTTGATGATGCAATGCCACCTGCTGAGGCAGAAAATCTAATCAAAAACTTTGCTCTCTACTTAAGATCGCAAAATGTAACGGTAAAAGAAGGCATATTCGGAGCCAGAATGGAGATAAATCTTACCAACTACGGCCCGGTTACAATATTTTTGGATAGCAAAGAAAAATAACAGAGGAAAACGATTCTTTAAGTTCCCAAAAATAAATTTAGGTGTTATACTTTTAGCAAATGATACCACTGCGCGGAGAAGTCGAGACAAAAACATTCCCTATAGCTACGATTTTTTTGATTGCAGTTAATGTAATAATATTTTTTTATCAACGGGCAAACTATAACTACGAAATCATAAGAGATGTCTTCTCGCTTGCGCCGATAAAAATATTCTATATGCATGAAAAGAAATTTTATTTTACGCTTATAAGCTATATGTTTCTTCATACCGGGTACCTGCATATTTTTTCAAACATGCTCTTTCTCTGGGTATTCGGAAACAGCGTTGAGGATATAGTCGGACATATGGGTTTTGTATATTTCTATACGATTTGCGGTATCGGCGCCGGGCTTATACATGCAGCTGTTAATCCAAGCTCAGGAATACCGACAGTAGGTGCCTCAGGTGCAATTGCCGGAGTGCTTGCTGCTTATATGGTTCTCTATCCGACCTCAAGAATAGTGACGCTGGTACCAATATTTATTTTCTGGCAGGTGATTAAAATACCTGCTTATATATTTATTGGATTATGGTTTCTGTTCCAGTTTTTTTACGGATTTTCATCACTATCTCCGGAGTCAAATATAGCCGGTATTGCCTGGTTTGCGCATATCGGAGGCTTTGTAGTCGGGATATTTTTATTGCCGATATTTTTGATGATTAAAAGAATCGCTTCCCAGAACTAAACGGCCCTATCTATTTAAATCAAAAATCAAGTTTTTATCCTAGGTTTTGAATTTTGGGGGTACTTTTTAAAGTTTGTAGTAGTGAGAGTTTGACAAAGCATATTAGATATGGAATAAATATAATAGAGGGTTTAGGAGGAGGGCAGACCAATGGCGGGGTCCAGGGTTATTCTTTTCGTATGGTATTTCTCTATTCTTAGGTTCTACCCAGCTGTCAACCTACGCGGTTGGCAATTGGTTCCAGATTTTAAATTTTGGGGGTTTATAAAGCGTGCAAATACATACTTTATAAATTTGACAGCTCAAATTCTATGTGGGATAAATAATAGTGGAGAATCACGATGGGAGGGGGGATTAGGCTTTGGCGGGCTTTCCTTATATATAATGTTTAAGCCTTAAATCCTTAATGTTACAAAACAGGCCTCGCCTGTTTTGTAACATTTGAGAGGGAAGGGTTTATAAAGTGTGTTTTTGTGAGGATTTTTATCTTGACAGGGGTGGGAAAAGGGATTTAATTGGTATTGTAGTAAGCTGTTTGATGAATACCCTGACAAAGAGGTTAGGTTTCTATATAGCAGTTACAGTTATA